>JANPIW010000158.1:0-3852 GCA_031425215.1 Verrucomicrobiaceae bacterium | reverse complement strand
GCCGCCGCCTCGACCGCGCCTACGCGATGACGAACCACAAAGAATACTTTGCCGAATGCACCGAGGCATTTTTCTCCCACAACGACTTTTTCCCCTTCACGCGCGAGGAGTTGAAGAAACACGACCCGGCGATGTTCGAGGTGCTGGAGCGTGTCTGGAGCGAGGAGCGCTGATTCACTCACTTCGCTTCGCGCAGTTTGATCTCATTGTTGTTGTGCGTGGTGGTGCGGATCTCCTTCACCCAGACGGGAACGCATGACGCCTTCGCAAAAGCAGGCGACCACATTGTGACCGTCGAGCGCGCCATCGCGCATTTGTGGGTGCGCGTGGACGAGTGATGGAAAACCGCGGCATGGCCCGTAGTTCGCCCCACCATTCCCATGAGCCATCGCATCCTTCCCATTCTCGCTCTCACATTGCTGACCGCCGCATCTCACGCGCAGACCGCTGATCCAAAACCTCTCGTCGCCAAAGCCGTCGCCGCTGCGGGAGGCGCGGACAAACTGCTCAAGCTCTTCCGCATGAAGGAGCTATTTCATTTTGGCGACAAACCAGAGCCTGCCGAGGGCAAGAAGCGCTCCACGCGGGAGTCAGTCTGCGAGGCACCCAAGTATTGGTGGGTGGGCAAGGCCGACCGCACGGACGAGCCGGCAAAGTTTGACGTGTGGGCATGGACGCTCGGCCCGCTCATGGATCCGCAGTCTAAGATCGAGACGGTGCCCGACGTGACAGAGAACGGGAAGCCCGCATCCGGCCTGCGCGTCAGCGGCACAGTCACTCCGGCGATGGAATTGTACTTCGACAAAGAAACCCATCTCCTCGTGCGCATGGACTGGCGCACTGACATCTACCGCTTCAGCGACTGGCGCGAGCACGACGGCGTGAAGTATCCCGCGAAGTCCATCATCTATAAAAAGGCAGGCAACAAACCGTGGTTCTACCACGAGATCACGGAGATCGAGCGGCTGAAGGAGCTGCCTGCCGGCCTGACGCGGTAAGCCGGTGTTCATTTCTAGCTCCCGGCAGGGAGCACAGATGGTAGCCGGTGGTGGAGCGAGGCTTTGCGAGCGGAACCACCGGACAATGCAAAGAAACTTCTCGGCGGCGCGAAGCGTCAGGATCGGGCGGGAACCCTTGTGGGTCCCACCTGATCCCTTCGGGCGGCCGGGGTTCATTTATCGTAGGTCCGGTGGTTCCGCTCGCTGAGGCTCGCTGCACCACCGGCTTTTTTCTTCCGAGCCTCCGGCTCGCAATCATCCGCTTGGCATCCCGTCTCTCTTCCGCCATCATGCGCGCTGTCATTCCTATGCGTCGATTCATCCTCAGCACCATCATCACTCTCGCGCCAGGCGCGCTCCTCGCCGATGGCGTGATCGAAGGCACGGTGCGGCTGGACCAAATGCGTCCGCATCCCGTCTCGCCCGGCTACAATCCGCAGACGGCCAAGCCCATCGGCAAGGCGGCATCGGGTGTGGCCGTCGTTTATCTCGAAGGCGCAAAGACCTCACGCCAGCCAGCGACGGTGCGTGTGAAGCAGCGCGATTACCAGTTCAGCCCCACGATCATCGCCGTGCAGACGGGTGGCGCGATTGAGTTTCCGAACGAGGACGATGAGTTCCACAACGTCTTCTCGTATTCTAAAACCAAGCGCTTCGATCTCGGCCGCTTCCGCAAGGACGAGAAAAGCCCGCCGGTGATCTTCGACAAACCCGGCCTCGTGAAAGTGTACTGCGAGATCCATCAGCACATGCGCTGCATGATCCTCGTGCTCGACACGCCCGTCTTCACCACCACCGATGAGGGCGGGCGCTTCCGTCTCACCGGCGTGCCGCCGGGCGACTATGTGATCAAAGCCTTTCTGCCCTCGGAGAAAACCATCGAGGCCAAAGTCAGCGTGCGTGACGGGAAAACCGCGCGCGCCGATCTCAATCCGTGACGCGCCATGACCTTCCGCTCCAAGCTACTGCTCTCGATCCTCGCGGTGGTTGGCGCGACGACCGTTGCCACGCTTTGGATCGCGCAGCGGCAGAATTCGGAATCGTACGCCGCTGTGATTGGCGATTTGTTTCGCAGCGAGAGCGGCGGCTTTCGCGACCGGCAGCGACAGCAACTCGCCGCCACATCGGAGCAGGCGCGCGCGCTGGCGGAGAGCGTCAGGCTTTTCGCCGCACTAGAGGAAGGAATCCCCGAGACCTATGAAATCGCTGGCGCGGAACTGCGAGTGGCGGACCGCGCGTTTTTCAGGCTCGCGGATGCGAAGGGAAATCTGATCACGCCTCCGTCTGATGACGCGGTGGCGGGACTCGTCGGCAGCGGCGTGGATGACGCGCTGGGCAAGCTCGTGGCAAACGCGCGCGGCGGCACGAAGGAGCAGCTCGGTTTCGTGATGCTCGCGCCAAAAGCAGCCGCGCCATTTCTCGCCAGCATAGCCACCAGTCCGATCTCGAATTTCGACACGACCGTGGGCCATCTCATCATCGGGCATCGTGTGGATTTCCGCCCGCCCTCTGATGCAAAAGCAGGAGCCGGGCTTTTGTCAGGCCTGTTCGTGGACGGGACAATCCATTCAGAAACGATTCCCCTGACATTGCTGCCAGATGTTGAGAAAGCACTCTCCTCAAAATGGGAGGCTGACGAGATCGAGAGGTACGGCACTGCGTATCGCGTCGATGCCAGTTTGCTGAATCCCGGCTCCGCGTTTCCGCCCGCGCATCTCGTGAGCCTGTATCCGCTCGCTGATTTTCGCGCGCGCCAGCGCTCGCTGGCTTGGAAGATCGCGGGCATCGGCGCGCTTGGATTGCTCACGGCAGCAGCGGCGGGATCACTCTTTGCCAAGCGGCTCTCGCAGCCCGTGCGCGATCTCGTCGCAGGCACAAAGCAAGTGCGCGAGGGCAACTACGATGTCCGTGTGCGGCGCACCACGAGTGACGAGCTAGGAACGCTGGCGGACTCCTTCAACGAGATGGCCGAGGGACTCGCGCTCAAGGAAAAGTACCGCTCCGTGCTCCAACTCGTCACAGATCGCGAGGTGGCGGATGAGTTGATGAGCGGCTCCGTGCAGCTCGGCGGTGAGACGCGCGAAGTGTCCGTCATCTTCTGCGACATCCGCGGCTTCACCGCCATGAGCCAAGGCATGTCGCCGCACGATGTCATCGCCATGCTCAACGAGCACATGACCGCCCTCACCAGCGTCGTCCATGCGCATGATGGCGTGGTCGATAAATTCGTGGGCGACTCCATCATGTCTCTCTTCGGCGCGCCGAAAAGTTACGGCAAAGACGCCGAGTCAGCCGTGCGCTGCGCGTGGGGCATGGTGCGCGAGCGCGAGCGATTGAACGCGGCGGGCGCGCGACAGATCAAGATAGGCATCGGCATCGCCACCGGCCCCGCGCTGGCCGGCTGCATGGGATCGGAAAGCCGCCTGAACTACACCGTCGTGGGCGAGCGCGTGAACCTGGCCGCGAGATTGTGCAGCAACGCCAGCCCGATGGATGTGGTGATTTGTGAGACGACGTGCGCCTTGCTCCCCGTCGGATTTCAAACCGAGCCGCTGGAGCCGCAAACGCTCAAAGGCTTCACCGGCTCCATCACCGCGCATCGTGTGACGGCGGTGCCGTGACTTGCTGATTGGTCTCCATCTTGTCAAGAACGTCGTACGCCAGTATCATCCCACCATGACCAAGTTAGCTCAAATTCAGGAAGCCATCTCCGGCCTCAGCCTCGATGAGATGAACGTACTCGAAACGTGGTGGCGCTCGCAACACGGCAAGCCCGGCACCCGGCTCACCAAACTCGTGTCCGAGGCATGGGCGGGCAATCCGATTGTCCCGCCGCAAGTTCGGATGGTTTCCG
>JANPIW010000157.1:0-6384 GCA_031425215.1 Verrucomicrobiaceae bacterium | reverse complement strand
ACCCGATCCAGTCGCGATCCTGATCGCCACGTCGGATCGTCATTTCGAGACCGGTCGCAAGGAACTGGCGCTCGGCCATCTCGAAACCGCCAAGGTGGAGTTCAATCGCGCGCTGGACACGCTGCTCGAATCGCCCGGCGGAGCGCGCGGCACCGCGAGCGATGTGGAGCGCACCGTCGATTTCATGTACAAACTCAAGCGACGCCTCAACCGCATCCTCGCGCATCATTGCGGCAAAAGCCCCGAGGCCATCGAGAAAGACGCCGACCGCGACAACTACATGAGCGCCCAGGAAGCCTGCGACTACGGCCTCGTGGACAAGGTGCTGGAGAGCAAACGCGACGCTCCTCTGCTCACGGTGGTGAAGTAGTTTGCGCACTCACATCATCGCCATCGATGGGTTTCCCCGTATCGTCACGTCATTCGCGCTGGCAATTGAGCACATCGTGACGGATGACACGGGATGACACATCCATTTACAGAACTCGGAATCCCGGCGGAGATGATCCGTGGCCTGGAGGAACTGGGCATCGTCACGCCGACACTAGTTCAGAAAAAAGTGATCCCGTTTTTGCTCAAGGACGGCGGCGATCTCATCGCACGGGCGCAGACGGGTACCGGCAAGACGGCGGCATTTGGACTGCCGCTGCTGACGAAGATGGATTCCAAGCGCAGGGACATCCAGGGACTTGTCCTGGCACCGACGCGCGAGCTGGCAAAGCAGATCGGCAAGCAGCTCTTCCGCTTCACCAAGTACACGGAGAAGATTTTCATCGAGGTCGTCAGCGGCGGAGAGAACATCGACCAGCAGGTGGAAAAATTGCGCAGGCCCACGCACATCGTCGTCGCCACGCCGGGACGGCTCATCGACATGATCGAGCGCAAAGCCCTCACGCTGGACGCTGTGCGGCATCTCGTGCTCGATGAGGCGGATGAAATGCTCAGCATGGGCTTCAAGCCGCAGCTCACGGAAATCCTCAGCCTCACGCCGCAGCGGCTCAGCACCTGGCTCTTCTCCGCCACATTTCCCGATGCGATCAATGAGCTGATCAAAGGCTGCATGTCGCCCGACGCTCATTCGATTCAGATCGACCAGGCGCATGTGGTGAATCGCGACATCGAACACCGCTTTGCCCTTTGCAAGCGCGCGGACAAGACCGAGTTCATCGCCGATTTTCTCAAGCGCCAGAAGGAAAATCGAGGTCTGATCTTTTGCCGCACCAAGGCCGGCGCGATGACGCTCTGCCAGGAGCTGCGCGAGCTCGGCCTCGCCGTCGATGTGCTCCAGGGCGATCTCATGCAAAAGGAGCGCGACAAGGTGATGCGAGCCTTCAAAAAGCAGCGTGTACAGTTCGTCGTCGCCACGGACGTCGCCGCGCGCGGCATCGATGTGGCCGGCCTTACTTTCGTGATCCATCATCAGCTCCCCGATCAAATCGAATACTACACCCATCGCAGCGGCCGCACAGCGCGGGCGGGCAACAAAGGCATGTCCCTCGCCCTCATCGAGCCAAACGAGCAAGCGCAAATTACTCAGCTCGAAAACCGACTGCGTTTGAAGTTCAGCGAGTGGCGCAGGTAAAACGTCACGGCTTCAGCTCGACATTCGCCACACCCTGCGTGCCGGCGGGCAGCAGGTTGTTCGAGAAATGAATGCCGCGTGGCGTGTTCGGCCCGCCGCCGATGATGACGGCGTATTTGTAGCGTGGTTTGCCGATGCTGTGGACGATGTTGCCGGTGATGATCACATCGGTGAGTGGCGGATCGTCAGGTTGCTGGCCGGTGTCGAACTTGAAGGGCGAGCGCTCATCACCCCAGATCCAATGCGCATCACCGTGGCCGAAGCCGGAGATGATGTTGTTCGCGATGATCGAGCCGCCGTCGAAATTTTCGGCATTCGCAGCAGCTCCAGGCATCAGCCCGATGGCCCAGAGGCTGTTTTTGGTGAACTGATTGCCGGTGATGATCACATTGCGGCTGCCGTGCATGGCCTTCATGCCCATGAAGGAGTTCACGATGATGTTGTGGCTCACGATGACGTGATCCGAATGCAGGTCGATGCCCTGTGCGGCATTTTCGATGTGATTGCCGAGGATGCGTGTGAGATCGCTCACCATGGGCGCGGTGACGATGATGCCGGAGCCTTGCTGCCATGCGTCGGTGTAGCCGAGATCCCAGGTGCTCTGTTGGATCATGCTGCCCTTCTCCGCGTTCTTCTTGATCCAGTCGCCCAGTTTGTACTTCGCCTTGAGTTCAGGTGTGGGCACCATGTTGTCTTCGATCACGCGATTGCCCTCGATCAGCGTGCCGGTGCTGTAGCTCACGCTGATGCCGGTGCCGTCGGTGCAGTTGAAAGCGTAGCCGAGATCTTTGTTCGCCGTGCGATCGTCTACGCTCAAGCGCATGTAATTCCGCACCAAGCAGCGGCTGATGCGGCAGTTCTGGCTCTCGCGCAACGTGATCGCACCGGCGGGGCTGCGGTTGTCGATCACTCGCACGTTTTCGATCACCAGATCGCAGCACTTGATCGCCACGATACCCTCCTGACGTGTCTCCATTTTCCCCTCCGGCCTCGTGAGCGTCAGATCGCGAATCTCGGCTTCCTTCGCCTCCTCGATGACGATGATCGGCTGCTCCGAATTCTGCTGAATGATGCGACCCGGCCCAAAAAGCCCGCTGCGCTCGCCACGGACGCGAATCTTCTCCGTGATCAGATAATCCCCGGCAGGGACAAAGAGCATGCGGTTCGGATTCGCGTCCAAAGCAGCCTGGATGGACGGATAATCGGTGACGGAAGGTTCGGCGGCATTGCCAAAAAATGCCCAAAGGGCGCAACCAATGAAAGAGAGAATGAAACGCATAGAATCCAAAGCCCAGCTAAACATTGGTTCGGGCCGGTCAAGCTGACAACAATTCAGCTAGTTTGCGGTAGCAAAACAGGATCGCCAAAATGCCAACCACGCTGCCTATGACGATCACACACCAGTGTTGCGCCTTTCCGATCCAGATCGACCTCTCAAGGCTCTGCCGCTTGCTTTTCAAAAGCTTGCCGTCAGGAAAGCCATACTGCTCTGCCAGCCCGAGAATGCCCAATGCGTCTTCGACGGAGTAAAGATGGGCCTGAAGGATGGCGAGACTGTAAAGGCACTCGGCGACCCATCGGTCTTTGGGTTTCACGAAGACCATGCGTTCCTCCAGTTGGTAGGCCAGGGCGGCAAACACCTCTGCGACTTTATGATTGGCACCTTGAATCACCAAGGTAGCGCTTTTGTCCACTGTGTCAGGCAATGACACAAGGCGGGTTGTTTCAGGCAACCCTTCACCTTTCGCCGCGGCCAGCTTCGCCTCCAGAATTACTGTGTGCAGCCATTCAGTGCCTTGGTGAGAGCGCGAGTTTCTTTGTATGCCTTCTTTGATCCATTCCAGGGCTTTCTCGTTGTCGCCGGCCAGTTCGTAAGCCGTCCCAAGATTGGCGGCGGTGTTGTAATCGTCCGGCTTTCGGGCCTCCAGCTCCTTCAACATCACTATCCCGGCGGCGTAATCACCTCCTAAAATCGTTGCCACGGCAGCATCCTGCGGATCGGAGCGGCTGCTCAACCGGCGTAGCTTGCCAGATGCGGAGAGGCGCATGGCCTGCGAAAGATGGAATTGAAGGTGATGGCCGTCCGAAGTCCATCCGTTGAGTGACTTCTCCAGAGACGGGGAATTCATGCACCCGAGGACGACAAGAATCGAAAAGGTCTTCATGGCTTCTGCATCTCTGAAAATACTATCGTGGTCCTTGCACCGACGCACTGAATTTTCATCTGCTACTTCTTCGGCGCATCCTCTTTAAACTTCGCCATCAGCTCCGTGAACTTCTTGCTCAGCGCGTGATACTCGGGGCTCTTGCGATCGTGTTTGGCACGCTCGGCGGCGATGGCGCGGATCTCGATGCCTAGCGCACGGCGTTCGTCAGCCGATGCATCCACTTTGATTTCCACATCATCCCAATCGTCCGTGCGGAAGACGGAGGCGGGAAGGCCGTCGCTGTTGATGAGGTTCGCGCCTTCGGGATTCGCGGCCCAGGCGTAGCGCACGGCCGCAGGAGCCCTCACCTCGGCGCTGCTGACGAGCACACTGTCGGTGCCGTCGATCTTCGCATCGGCCCACTTCCATACCTTGTCTGCACCGGCGATCTCGAAACGCTTCAATGCACCACCATCGCGTGATTTCAGGCCCGCGCCGCTTTGATCGAAGGTCACGCGGATCGCGCCGTCCTTCTCCTCGCTCGATTTGAAGAGCGGGCCGCTGTAGATCAGCTCCTTGCCGTAATCCTTCGCCAAAGCCCAGCGCGCGAGACGCTCGCCAGGGTCTTTTTTGTTCTTTGGATGGATGTCATTGGCCTCACCCACATCGTTGATGATCGCCATGCCCGTCTTCGGCGTGGTGGCGAGCACGAGACGCATGCGATCCTGCGTGAGAGCCCACGAATCCGGCGTGCCGGGCTCCGTCGAGGGCGCGTGATAGCTGGCGAGCTGCACATAGTAGAAGCTGAACTCATCCGCCCAGCGCTTGCGCCAGTCATTGATCATGAGTGGCAACGTCTGATCGTAAGGCACCGCGCCGGGCCTCGCGTTGCCTTCGCCTTGATACCAAATGGCCCCACGCATCGTGTAGCCGACAAAAGGATGAATCATCGCCGCGAAAAGCACACCCGGCTTGCCCTCGGTGAGCAGCGGACGTTTTGGCGCATCCGGCTTCTTCGGCAGGCGCTTGCGTTCCTCAGCGGATTTGCCCTTTGCGGCGGCCATCGAGGCTTTCCATTGCTCCAGCTTCGTCGCGTAAGCCGCGTTCGCCTTCGCTTGATCGTAGCTCGCCTCGTCCTTCAACATCGCATCGACCAGCGCCTTGGTGGCCGGCAGCGTATTCAGCGCCTCGCGACTCGTAAAAGTCTCCACCGGCTTGCCACCCCAGGGCGACTCGATCACGCCGATGGGAATGCCCAGCTCCAAATGCAGCTTCCGCGCAAAGAAAAACGCCACAGCGGAAAAAGTCGACACCGTCTCCGGTGTGGAAGTCTCCCACACGCCAGCGATGTCGTCCTGATTCTCCGCCGCCGTCACCTGCGGGCCATTGAACACACGCAGCGCAGGATGCCGCGACTCCGCGATCAGCCCCGCATACTCCGGCGAGCGATTCATCGTGTAAGCCATGTTCGACTGCCCCGATGCGAACCACACCTCGCCCACCAGCACGTCTTTGATTTCGAGCTTGTCCGCACCCGCCGAGATCGTCAGCACCGCGCCGCTCGCATCCGCCGCGCCCGTTTCGATCTGCGCCCGCCATTTGCCATCCGCACCCGCCTTCACTGAGGCCGACTTGCCTTTGAAGCTCACGCTGACCTCCGCCCCCGCATCCGCCTTGCCCCAGATCGCCGTCGCACGCTCCCGCTGGAGAATCATGTGATCCGAGAAGAAATGCGGCATGCTCAATTCGGCGAGCAAAAGGCTCGGCGTGAGAAGAAGGAAGCTGAGGATGGTTTTCATGGGTGGACTCTGCGAAACGATGGGCGGGCAGGGGATGTTGCCATCCACTGCACCTCACGGGTTCAAGGCCGATGGATTGCAGACCATGACCTCGTGCGAACCGAACCGCTTCAGGTGAGCAGGTGCAGATGAAGGCGTGAGCAGGTAGTTTTTGCCCTTCGGGTAGTAGCTGCGGAAAACGCCCAGTGCGGCTCCATCGAAGGCTTTGCTGCTCCATTTGCACTCGATCACGTCCACCTCATCGCGCTGTCGTGGCACGACGAAGTCAATCTCGCGGCCTTGCTTATCCCGCCAATAAAGCGGCGGCGTATCGGGAAAGTGGGCCTGGAGATGCTCCAGCACGAGGTGCTCCCACAGCGGGCCATAGTCATCCTGGCGGATCGGGTCCCAGCCACGCACAAAGCTCACAAATCCCGTGTCGAAAGCATAAATTTTGGGCTGTTTCACCAGTTCATTTAATCCACCGCCATGGAATGGCCTCACCAGCGTCATGGCCTGTGTGATCTCCAGGGCACTGACATGACTTTCCACCGTGGGACGCGTGATGCCGAGAGCGGTGGCCGTCTTCGTCACTTCAAACTGGCCACCGCTTTGCTTGATGAGGTATTCAAAGAGTGCGTTGAAGCGGTTCATGTCTCGAAAGCCAAAAAGACGCTGGATGTCACGTGCAAAAAACGAGTCCAGCCACTCTCGGTAGAACGACGGCTTTTTTGACTCCGCAAGAAGCGCGGGCGGCAGCCCACCGTGGGAAAGCCGCTGTTGCAAGGTCACTCCAAAAGTCTCCAATTCGTCCCAAAGCACCGGCATCAGATGGATCAGCCGTTTTCGACCCGTGAGCGTGTCACGGAACTTCTTG
>JANPIW010000156.1:0-6278 GCA_031425215.1 Verrucomicrobiaceae bacterium | reverse complement strand
TCTCGATCCCGGAGGGATCACAGCAGGTAGCCAGGGCCAGATGGCGAAGGCACCGCCGCCCCTGGTAGCCTGGTGAAGATCATTCTTCCCTCAAGGGCGCCTCCCGGAGGGATGCCAGAAGCGTCCGACACCCTCAGCGTAGCCCACCTCGAAAGGTTCATCTCTGGCATCCCTCCGGGATGCGCTTTTGAAATGGGGCGCGATGCGATCACATCCAGGGGTCTTCGCTCGTTCCTCGCTCCGACCGCTGGCTACCCGCTGCGATCCCTCCGGGATCAATCACCCGGATGCTGGCGCAATTTCATTCCTCATCATGGACACCATCTGTCCGTTCTCCCCTCAGTTGAGCATGAATCACAGTCAATGATCCGCTCACAACTCCTTGATTGAGATGTTGCGGAACTGGATGAGGCTGGAGGCGGGTGACAGTTCGCCGGTCTTGGGGTTCTTGCCGCCGTGATGCTGGAGGCCGAGTTTCCCCAGGGCGGGCACGCCGGGAAGCTGCGCCTTGTCGATCACGGTCTGGCCGTTGAGCACGACGGTGAGGCGGTCGCCCTTCATCGTAATATGAAAGGTGTTCCACTCGCCCACCGGCTTGTCCGCCTTCACCTTCGGCGTCACGCCCCCGCGCACTTCCGGCGGCATGGTTTTGTCCATGCGATAGCCATAGACCTCGCCCGAGCCGATGGGCCAGCACCAGATGTTGATCTGGGACTTGCCCACGCCCCGCAGGTAGATGCCGGAGTCGGCATTGGGCGTGGGAATCTTGATCTCCTTGCCCTGGTCATCCAGCTTGTGGGTGCCGTCGGGCAAAACGACGGGCATGGGATACAGCCCGGTGGTCTGTTTCAGCCGCCAGTCGATCTTCAGCGTGAAGTCGCCATACTCCTTCGCCGTCCAGAGATTCTTGTCCTTCCCCGGCGCCTCGCTGCACGCGTCGTAGTCGATGACGCCATCCACCACCTTCCAGTGGCCGCCGTCGCCCTCGGGCACGATCCAGTGCGTGAGATCCTGGCCATTGAAGAGAGAGACGAAACCCTCGTCCGCAGCACTGGCGGTGAGGATGGAGGCGAGCAGGAGCGGCAGGATGGTTTTCATGGTTGGCTGGATTGCGGAGGAAACGAAATGAGCGCCGCCTTTCCGTCACGGTCTCGGTGCGAGGATAACGGAAGGGAGCCTTCCCGTGGAAAGCGTCTGTTGTTTCACGACTTAGGGTTGGATGCCTTGTTCGTGAGATTGACGAGTCGTTTCCGGAGTTTCTCCTTTAGATCCCTCAGATTCTCATATTCTGGGCAGTTGTAGCCTGCCAAGTCGAAGTGCAGTTGCGTGTCACGTTTCCGGAAGAGTATGACTCGCTTACCCAAAGCGTGAGCGTATCCAACTTCATAATAGACGTTAGGCCGAGTGCCTGTCAGATCAGCAAACAGAAACTCCGACGTGCGAATTTCCTCAAGCACACGCTGTGAAATCACGCCATCATGCTCAATATCATCCGCCCGCACGGCGCGAATGTCAAACTCACCGAATACCCCCTGGACGGCGTCTCTAACGTCCTCCAGCGAGGACTCTGCCTTATCCATCCACATCATTATAAACGCCGTGTTGTGCCTGTATTTGCTCGCCTCTTGTGGTTGATGTTTCAGAGTCCCTTCCTCGCTGCCGTCGGTGTCGCATACCTGCAAAACGCGATTCAGTTGAGCATTCGACTTGGAGAAACGCGACCATGCATCTCGCGGACTAAGTGAAGTGCGTTCGTCTTGCGATGCAGGGCGGAATCCAAGGACTACCCCTTCATCATGAATTGCATCTGGCTCCGAATATTGGTAATCGCGAAGGTGCAAAGCAGCACGGATGGTTTTGACACTAACTAGCAAGTCTTGCAGATCCGCGTCGGTTGCCAAAAGGGACGCCTTGCAGAGGCGAGAGAATGGTTTTGCAATTGACAGCAAATCGTCAGTGAGTTGTTCTGCTTCTGCCTTCAGTTCTTCGGGCAGTTTGTTCCAATAGTATCTAGGGCTGGACTCATACCATCCCTGCGTTGTCAGTTCTGTAAGCGCTTCGGCACATCGGTCCAGGTACGATTTCACCTTCTCGGCGAGCTCGCGGAGTTGAATTTGAAAGCTTGGTTTTTCGTGGCTCATCTTGCTAACTCGATTCGATGAAGTAGCTCACGCCTTCGCGTAAACTTCAGCCCCTTACTCCACAATCTCCTTCGACTTTTGACTTCGCTTTGCCTCGCCCTTTCTGGTCATCGTGCCGATGATCCATTTGCCCGCATGGAGATCGGCGAACAAGTGGCGGGCCATCTGCGCTGCGCTTCGGTTCGCTACGTCCGGTTTCGCCATGCCCGGGAACTCAGAGTCGAAAGAGGGAAACAGGAGAGTCATTTGCGTGCGGGCTTCGGTGGCAGTTCGCGGATGAAGGCCCATGAGACTTCGGCGGTCTGGCCGTTGTCGTAGCGGACGGTGAAATGGCTATGGAGTTCGTCATCAACCTCCACCTGGACCGGGGTGGTCGTGGCGCCGATGCGGTTGGCTTTGCGGATGGTGGCGTGAGGTTCGAGGAAGCAGAGGCCGTCCTCGAATTCGACATCAAAAGCATCTTCCCAGCCGAGGTAGCGGGCGTGTTTCACACGCGAGAAGGAGCCCTTCCCAAAAGGTTTCTTGAGTTGAACGGCGATTTTCATAGGCGGCCTTCCTTTTCGATCAACTTGATCGTGCTCATGGCGACATCTTAACGGACTCAAGCGGTGGTGAAGACTTCGGCACCGCTGGCGATGTCGGCACACCATGCAGCATCAAATGAACTCGTTGATCAGATTCTCCAGCATCTCCTGACGGCCGCTGGCAAGCAGCGGATCGCCGTGTTGGAGGATGTGAGCTTCGAGTTCCTCAAAGCCGACCTCGCCTTTCTCGATCTTCGCGCCGATGCCGGAATCGAAGGTCGCGTAGCGCTGTTTCACGAACGCGTCGAGACGTCCGTCCTCGATGATGGCGCTGGCGATTTTCAAGCCGCGTGCAAAGGCGTCCATGCCGCCGATGTGCGCGTGGAAGAGATCGACCGGCTCGAAGCTTTCGCGGCGCACCTTGGCGTCGAAGTTCAGGCCGCCTGTGGTGAAGCCGCCCATTTTGAGCAGCGCGAGCATGATCTGCGTGGTGAGATAAATGTCCGTGGGGAACTGGTCCGTGTCCCAGCCGATGAGTTCATCGCCCGTGTTCGCGTCGATGGAGCCGAGCGCGCCAGCGGCGGCGGCTACCTCCAGTTCGTGGCGCATTGAGTGACCGGCGAGTGTGGCGTGATTCGTTTCGATGTTCAGCTTGAGATGATCCATCAGGCCGTACTCGCGCAGGAAGTTCAGGCAAGCGGCGCTGTCGGAATCATATTGATGCGTGCTCGGCTCGCGTGGCTTTGGCTCGATGTAAAACTGCCCTGTGAAGCCGATCTTCTTCGCGTGCGCCACAGCCATGTGCAGCATCTTCGCGAGGTGATCCAACTCGCGCTTCATGTTCGTGTTCAGCAGCGTGGCATATCCTTCGCGACCGCCCCAGAACGTGTAGCCCTCGCCGCCGAGACGATGCGTGACTTCCAGCGCCTTCTTGATCTGCGCCGCCGCATAGGCAAACACGCCCGCGTTCGGTGATGTGGCCGCGCCCTGGCAGTAGCGCGGGTGCGCGAAAAGACAGGCCGTGCCCCAGAGGAGCTTCTTGCCCGTGCGCTGCTGCTCGGCTTCGAGCACATCAGCCACGGCGTCGAGGTTCTTGTTGCTCTCGGCCAGCGAATTTCCCTCGGGCGCCACATCGCGGTCGTGAAAGCAGTAATAATCCACGCCCAGCTTGTCCATGAATTCAAAGCACACGCGCGCGCGGTTCTGAGCGTTGGCGATGGAGTCCGTGCCGTCGTCCCAAGGCCGCTGCGCCGTGCCCGAGCCGAAAGGATCGGAGAGTGTGTTGCGCATCGAGTGCCAGTAAGCCACGCCAAAACGGAAGTGGTCCCGCATCTTCTTCCCCGCGATGACTTCGTCCGGGTTGTACTGTTTGAAGGCCAGCGGGTTCTTCGATGTCGGGCCTTCGTATTGGATTTTTGGAATGTCAGGAAAAGCTTCTTTCATGGGAGGCGGAGGGTGGAGAGATGGAATGGAGCGTCAAGCCATCTCTCGGAGGATGGGCCTCTGGCCTGTCAGCGGATAGGGGCGTCACGCCTGAATCCGTGGGACTGAAGGCTGGAAGCCCCAGGCCGTTGACGGGCTGGAAGCCCATCCTCCGTTGACGGGCTGGAAGCCCATCCTTGTGCGCCTTGCTACAACACACCTTTGATCGCCACGAGCAGATCGTCGTAGCGCTCAAACGGCGGGAATTGCGGGAACTGATGCTGGATGCTTTCCGGCGCGTGGAAGAAGAATCCCGCGTCAGCCTCGGCCAGCATGGTGGTGTCATTAAAGGAGTCGCCCGCAGCGATGACGCGATAGTTCAGCGACTTGAGCGCGGCGACGGAGAGCTGCTTTTGATTGGGCTGGCGCAGCTTGTAGTTCACGATGCGGCCGTCTTCAGAGACTTCGAGCTGGTGACAAAAGATCGTTGGCCAGCCGAGCTGTCGCATCAGCGGCTGGGCGAACTCCGCGAAGGTGTCGGAGAGAATGATCACTTGCGTCATCGCGCGCAGTTCGTCGAGAAAGGCTCGCGCGCCATCCATCGGGCTGAGTGTGCCGATCACCTCCTGGATGTCCGGCAGCTTGAGGTCGTGCGCGTCGAGGATTCTCAGGCGGCCTTTCATGAGCACGTCATAGTCCGGCTCATCGCGCGTGGTGCGGCGCAGTTCCGGGATGCCGGTTTTGGCCGCGAAGGCGATCCAGATTTCCGGAACGAGGACGCCTTCGAGATCGAGGGTGACAATGGTCTGCTGCTTCATGCGCGCGCTCCATGCCATGAGAGCTGGGGGCTGTCCAGCGCTGGCGTGAAAGCGCGCATCACCTCGCTGCGTGCCTGGTGATGAACTCGATAATGGGCGCGGAGTCGTCCAGGCCGTGGGGGTGATGTCCGATGCCCGGTTTGCGGATGAGGGTGATGGAGCCGCCGAGTTCTTTGTATCGTTTCTCAATGATGCCGGTGTTTTCTTCCCATGGCACGACGTCATCGGCATCACCGAAGACGTGGAGCAGGGGAACCTTCGCGGCGGCGAGCGGGGCGAGGTTGTCGATGGGATTGACCTTCGCGGCGAGGGCGTCTGCTTCGCTTTTAAAACCCCAGAGTGGCATGACGAGCGCCCAGTTCTTGGGGTCGCCCTTGCCCTTGCCTTTGCCGCCGGGCCATGATTTGAAATCGCACACGGGCGCGTCGGCGTAGATGCAGGAGACTTTGTCGGGATTGGCGATGGCCCAGTTGTAGCAATACAGGCCGCCACGGCTGAGGCCGACGAGGGCGGGCTTTTTGCTGAGACTGTATTTGGTCGTCAGCTCCGCGTAGCAAGCGTTCCAGTGCGCGACCGCGCCGGGGCTGCCGAGCATGTTGGGCACTTTCATGTAGGCGATGTGAAAGCCTTTGCCGAGCAGCGCAATGTCGGGCGCGGGTTTGTGACCGAAGAACTCGCCGTGCCAAAGCCAAGGGCGGCCGGGTGCGGCTTGTTTGGGTGCGACTACGAGGACGGGTTTGCCATCCACCTTGAAATCGTATTTGTCGTAACCATTCCACGCTGATTTCGCGCCGGGAAATGCGGGTGCGGTTTCCGCAGCCGCGCCTTTTGCCGGAATCACAATCTCTTTCGCTGCTTTGATGGCGTCATCGAGCGGGAGGCCGGCTTTCACGCCGGGACGTTTGTGTCCGGCGGCGCTGAGGTAGGCGGGATTGAGGATCCCCTGGCGTTTGCTCACTTGTTTGTAAATCGCGCTGAGCTTTCCGCTCGCGTCGATGAAATCGCTGACAACGTAATCGCACTTCACGCCCCAATGAGTGAGCACCTGCCGCGCCATGAGCCAGTGCGCGTCGGGGCCGGGATGCACGCCGTCTTTGGCGAGGTAGGCGGCGGGGTCGGCTTTGCGTTTCTCAGCGAGGAGAGCGTCCATGGGTTCATGGATGTCGATCACCTGCCAGCCTGCGGCACGCTGTTCGATGAGCCACTTTGCGTAGGCACCGAGGACGGCGTTGTATTCCGGAGCGCGGCCTGCCTGCTTGGGATCAAAGGTCGGCGGTGTGAGATGAACAATCTCGGCGCCTGCGGTCTTGGCTTTGTTGCGCAGCCACATGATGCCGTCTTTGTATTTTTGAAAGCGCGCGTCATCGAGAGGG
>JANPIW010000155.1:0-6941 GCA_031425215.1 Verrucomicrobiaceae bacterium | reverse complement strand
GACCTCGCTCGAGGTGCCGACGCTGCATCGCGTGATCGACGCGGCGGGAAAGAAACGCATCATCATGTTCAGCGGGCTTTATCCGATCCGCATGGCGGTGACAGAGGACGATGGCGCGAACTGGAGCGAGTTGAAGGCCATTGGAGATTTCGGCGGTGTGGTGACCATGAGCACCGTGATCGGGCTGAACGCGCCGGGGCATTATCTCGCGTTCTTCCACGATGACGGACGCTTCATCCGCGGCGGCGCGGAGGAGAAGTATCGCGTCAAGCCGCCGCATACCGAGCACTCCTCGCCCGCCGCGAAGCCGTGGCGATTCTGGGTGTACACCTGTCTCTCGAAGGATGGCGGCCTGACCTGGAGCGTTCCCGCTCCCATCGCGATGCTGCCGGATGCGAGTCTGTGCGAGCCAGGTGTGCTGCGCTCACCGGATGGAAAGCAGATCGCTGTTTTGCTGCGCGAGAACTCACGGAAGTACAACTCATTCGTCATTTTCTCCAATGATGAGGGCTTGTCATGGACTGAGCCGAAAGAGCTGCCCGCCGCGCTCACGGGCGACCGTCACGTCGCGAAATACGCGCCCGACGGCCGCTTGTTCATCAGCTTCCGCGACACCACGCACGTCAGCGCGACAAAGGGCGACTGGGTCGGCTGGGTGGGCAAATACGAGGACATCGTAAACGGCACGGAGGGCCAGTATCGCGTGCGGATCATGGACAACACCAAAGGCGCTGACACGACCTATCCGGGTGTGGAGCTGCTGCCCGACGGCACATTCGTCACCACCACCTACGGCCACTGGACCGAAGGCGAGCTGGCTTACGTAGTGAGTGTGCGTTTCAAGCTGGAGGAGCTGGATGCGAAGCTTCCGAAGTAACCGTCGCCGCTTTCTCGCGGGGCTTCCGGCGCTCGGTTTCATCTCGGCACATGCTGTGGTGGAGCAGCCGTTGCAGGACATCGTCTTCGGCTCGTGCCTCGACACGCATGAGCATCCGATGCTCGAACGCGCGCTCACGTTGCCTCGCGATCTCTTTATCTTCATGGGCGACAACATTTATGCGGACAAGGGCGGGATCCCGATGATGAAGGAGAAGTATGCGCTGCTGAAGCAGAGCCGCTTTTTCCAGGGGCTGAAAAACAAACCCATTCGTGCGACCTGGGACGATCACGATTTCGGAGAGAACGACGGCGGTTCCAGCTACGCGCACAAGCAGGACGCGCAGGTGGAGTTTTGGAACTGGCTGGATGAACCTGCGGAGTCTTCACGGCGGAAACAGGAGGGTGTCTATGACGCGCGGACTTTTGGGCCTGCGGGCAAGCGTGTGCAGGTCATCACGCTGGACACGCGCTATTTCCGCAGCGCATTGAAAAAGGCACCGACGAACAAGGTCATGATCGGCGGCCCTTACACGGCGGCTGATGATGCGAGCGCGACGATGCTCGGTGCGGCGCAATGGAAGTGGCTGGAGAAGATGCTGCGGCAACCTGCTGAGCTGCGCGTCATCGTCAGCAGCATCCAGTTCGCACCCGAGCTGCACGGCGGCGAATGCTGGGCGAACATGCCGCATGAGCAGCAGCGCATGATGGACGTGCTCAAGCGCACCCGAGCCGAGGGCGTGATCTTCCTTAGCGGCGACCGACACTGGAGCGAGTTTTCGCGCATCGACGGTCCCTGCGGCTATCCGCTTTATGATTTCACCTCCAGCTCGATGACACAAAAGCATCCGCGCGGCACACCGACGGTGAACAGGCATCGCTTCGCGCCAAAGACCTGGCATCTGCCAAACGTGGGGCATCTTCACATCGACTGGAGCAGCGGACTCGTCAC
Source organism: Verrucomicrobiaceae bacterium (assembly GCA_031425215.1). Taxonomy (GTDB): domain Bacteria; phylum Verrucomicrobiota; class Verrucomicrobiia; order Verrucomicrobiales; family Verrucomicrobiaceae; genus JANPIW01. The sequence continues at coordinate 5,113 of JANPIW010000155.1, read as the reverse complement.
CGCACGCATCATTGATGTGGATGGCGCGACGCAGATCGAGCATGAGGTGAGGCTTCTGGAGCTGGAGCCGCGATAGGCAGACAGAAAGGCTGCTTGAAGGAACTCTGGCTGGTTGTGCGTTCGCCTTCGTCCGCATGAGATCATTCTTCCTCACTCTTTTTGTTTTCGCTTCGTCGCTGGCACTGGCCGCGCCAGTGGATTTCTCACATCAGATCGTGCCCATCTTGCGCGAGCACTGCGCGGAGTGTCATGCGGGCGATAAAAAGAAGGGCGGTTTTTCTATCAACACGCGCGAGTCGCTGCTCGAAGGCAGCGAGAATGGGGCGGTGGTGAAGCCTGGGAAGAGTGCGGAGAGCCGGATGATCGAGGTGCTGGTGTCGGCTGACAAGGACGAGCAGATGCCGCCGAAGGGGGCGCGGCTATCTGCGGAGAAGGTGGCGCTTTTGAAACAGTGGATCGATGGCGGGCTGCAATGGGAGGCGGGTTTTGCTTTCAAGAAGCCTGCGTATGAGCCGCCGCTGAAACCGCGCAAGCCGGTGCTGCCTGCGGCGGTTAAGGGCAGGGGCCATCCGATTGACCGCATCCTCGACGCGTATCTCGCGGAGAAAAAGGTGCCGACACCGAAGCCGGTGAGCGATGGCATTTTCATTCGGCGCGTGTCGCTCGACATCACGGGCCTGCTGCCCGCGCCGGAGAAGCTCGCGGCGTTTCTCGCGGACAGAGCGCCGGAGAAGCGCGAGAGGCTGGTGCGTGCGCTGCTTGATGGCAAGCAGGCTTACACAGAGCATTGGCTGGTTTTCTGGAATGATCTTCTGCGCAACGATTACGCAGGCACGGGCTACATCGACGGTGGGCGCAAGCAGATCACGGGCTGGCTGTATCGCGCGCTGATGGAGAACAAGCCGTATGATGAGTTTGTGCGCGAACTGATCGCGCCGGGGGCGGAGAACGAGGGTTTCATCAATGGCATCAAGTGGCGCGGAAATGTAAACGCGAGCCAGGTGCGCGAGGTGCAGTTCGCGCAGAATGTCGGGCAGGTATTCCTCGGCATGAATCTGAAGTGCGCGTCGTGTCACGATAGCTTCATCGACCGATGGAAGCTCGACGACGCATACGGCATGGCGGCGATCTACTCGACGGAGCCGCTGGAGATCAACCGCTGCGATGTGCCGCAGGGCCGCATGGCAAAGGCGGCGTGGATTTTCCCGGAGATTGGCAACGTGAAGGCGGACGCGCCGCAGCCGGAGCGCTTGAAGCAACTCGCCGCGCTGATGACCTCGCCAGAGAACGGCCGCTTCACGCGCACCATCGTGAACCGGCTGTGGCACCGCCTGATGGGACGCGGCATCGCGCATCCTGTGGATGCGATGGGCACGGAGCCGTGGAGTGCTGACCTTCTTGATCATCTCGCGACGTTCCTCGCGGAGAACGGCCATGATTTGAAGAAGGTGATCGCGCACATCACGTCGTCACAGGCATATCAGAGCGAGAGCGCGGTGGGTGAGGAGGACGCGGGGAGTGACGTTTATGCGTACCGTGGCCCCATAGCGCGGCGTGTGACGGCGGAGCAGTTCATGGACGCGGTGTGGCAGCTCACCGGCACCGCGCCAGTGAAGCCGGATGCGAACGTCCTGCGCGGAACGCCGAAGCCGGATGCGAAAGCGAGCAACGAACCCATGAGCGCGAAGTGGATATGGAGCAGCGCTGACTTCCGCAGCGCGAAGGCAGGGGAGCAGGTGACGTTTCGCAAAGTGATCAAGCTGCCGGACGAGTACGGCAGCGCGGTGCTGGCCGTGACGTGCGACAACGAGTATCGCGTCATCGTGAACAGCAAAGATGTGGCTGCGGACGGTGATGTCACCAAAGCCGAGATCATCCCGCTCAACTCGAATCTCAAGCCGGGCGCGAACAGCCTCCTGATCGTCGCGAAGAATGGCGGCAGAGCTCCGAATGCGGCGGCGCTCATAGCCGAGCTGCGGGCGGGCGGGATCATCGTCGGCACCGACGCCACATGGGAATGGAGCAGCAGCATCCCCGATGCGAAAGGCAAGCTGCCCGAGGGCGCGACGTGGAGCAAGGCAGTCGAGATCGACGCCGCTCCGGTGTATGCGCGCTTTGAGCAGCAGATGAAGGCCGCGCTCTCAGGCGCGCCGATGGATGATGGCGGCGTGGTGCGCGCATCGCTGGTGAAGAGCAACCTGCTCATGCGCTCGCTCGGCAGACCGAACCGCGAGCAGGTCGTCACCGAGCGTCCCGCAGTCTTCACCACGCTGGAGGCCATCGATCTGGCAAACGGGGCGCTGCTCACCGGCCTGCTGGACAAAGGCGCGGCGACACTCGTGGCGAAGCACGGCAGTGATGCCGCCGCGTTTGCGAAGTGGCTCTTCCAATACGCGCTGAGCCGCGCGCCGAACGCCGCCGAGATGGATGCGATGAGGCCGCTGCTCGAAGGGAAACTCGACACGCAGTCTGCCGCTGATCTTCTCTGGACTGTGGTGATGTTGCCGGATTTCCAGTTGGTCAGGTAGGGGTCGTGCTGGCACGCACTGTTGGTGTGCGAAACGAATGCTGGCGGCTTGCGATCTTTCGCGGCACCTGTCGGAGGCTCGTCGGAGGCTTGTCCTCCAGAGAGAGCGAACCTTCCCTTGATCCGCGCGCATCCCGGCGTGAGTCTTCCGGCGCATGTCTGTGAAGCCCATCACCGCGCCAGTCGATCTCCTTTCCGCAGAGGAAACCCAGCACATCAAGCAGCAGATCGACAGGCTCGTCGCCAAGATCGGCACCATCATTCTCGGCAAAGACGACACCATCCGCCTCGCCGTCGCATGTCTGCTCGCGCGCGGGCACTTGCTTTTCGAGGACATCCCCGGTGTGGGCAAGACGATGCTCTCACAGGCTCTCGCGCAGGCGCTCGGCCTCGAGTTTCGCCGGGTGCAGTTTACCAGCGACCTGCTTCCCGCCGACATCATCGGCGCGTCGATCTTCGACAAGGAGAAGTCCGCATTTGTTTTTCATCCCGGCCCTGTTTTTGCGCAGGTGCTCCTCGCGGATGAGATCAATCGCGGCACGCCGAAGACCCAGTCAGCGCTGCTCGAAGCGATGGAGGAAGGCCGCGTCACCAGCGACGGCGTCACGCACACGCTGCCCGTGCCCTTTTTCGTCATCGCCACGCAGAATCCCTTCACCCAGATCGGCACCTTCCCGTTGCCCGAGTCCCAACTCGACCGCTTTCTCATGCGCCTCGAGCTGGGCATTCCCGACCGCGCGGCGGAGCGCGCTCTGCTCGAAGGCTCTGACCGGCGCGAGCTTCTGCGCGCCACACGCGCCGTGATGAACGCGGAGGAGCTGATGCGCGCGCAAGCACTCTCGATGCGTGTGCATGTGGCCCCGGCGCTGCTCGACTATTTGCAGGACATCCTCGCCGCCAGCCGTCAGCTCAGCAGGGGACTCTCCCCGCGCGCCGGTCTCGCCATCCTCTCTGCCGCGCGCGCATGGGCGCTCATGCATGGCCGCCCCATGGTCATCCCCGAGGACGTGCAGTCCGTCGGCCCCTCGGTCATGGCTCACCGTCTCGATCACCCCGACCATGGCGCGCGTGGAACCGAGGCCGCTGCTCATCTGCTGCGAGATACTCCCGTGATGTGAGCCTCGTCGGGGATGAAAACTTCCTGATGACAATGCAGTTGCTCCTGTTACCATCGCCGACCTTTTTTCCGGGACATGGCACTCACGCTTTTGCGATCTTCTCACACGACGGCTTCCTCGCGGATTGAAAATAATGTGTGTGCGCGTGAAGTTTTTGCTTCCCATCGGGAGGGGATTGGAGGTAAAAATGTCGTCCCGCGCCGGAATAATTACGGCGCTGCCCATTCGACCACTGGTATGACACGCATTTTTTCTCTTCTGCTAACCACTGCTTTTGCAGCGCAGGGATTTGCACAGGCTCCACCTGCGCCCGTCACGCCGCCCGGAGCACCGGCTGCTCCTGCCGCGCCTGCCACGGTGGATCTGAACATGGAGGCGCAGGCGGCGCGTTTGCAAAACGAGGCGTTCACGGCTTTCGGCGAGGGGCGCTTCGATGACGCGCTGGCGAAAGTGGCGGAGATCAACAAGCTGGTGAACAACAAACCGTTCCCGGACATTCTCTTTGTGGAGGGCGCCTGCTACTTCAACAAGAACGATTACGCGAAGGCGGCTGAGGTGCTGCAAAAGTACATCGACACCTTTCCGGACGGCAGCATGATCATCGATGTGCGCATGGCGCTGGGCAGGTCGCTCATTCAAAAAGGCGAGGGCGACAAGGGCATTGCCGTGCTCAAAGAGGTGGTGACGAAATCGCCGGAGAAAAAGGGCGAGGCCGGGCTGGTGATCGCCAATCACTATAAAAAGGAAAACAAGGTCGATGAGGCGATCCAGATTCTCACCGTGGTGATCGCTGATGGCATTCGCACAGCGGAAGGTGTGCAGGCGGCGCTGATGGCGGCGGAGCTTTACGTCGCGAAGGGCGAGCCTGAGAAGGCCAGTCAGCTCACGGAGAGTGTGAAGGGTGTGGCGAACAGCGGCGACAGCATTATCAAGATCAACAACATCGGCCTCAAGCTGGGTGACTCGATGATGGAGGCCAAGAACTACGGCCAGGCGCTCAGCGCGTATCAGATGGTGCGCCGCAAGAGTGAAATCTCGCGCATTCAAAACCAGCAGATCGCCAAGCTGGAGCAGTCTTTGAAGCAGCCGGGGAAGGGGCCGGTCTTTGGCACCAAGGAGGAACTCGAAGCGAGGCTCAAAGCAGACAAGGAGCTTCTCGCCGAGCTGGAGAAGCGGACGGACTACGATGCTTCGCTCTTTTACAGACTCGGGCGCTGCTATTTTGAGATGGGCCTCAATCCGGCCAATCCCGCGCAGGGTGATCCGAGCCGGTTGTGGCAGGCCATCGTGGCGTTTGATCTCATTGTGAATGAGTTCAAGGAGTTCCCGCAGCGTGACAAGGTGATGTTTGGCACCATCATGGCCAATGCATCGCTCAAGCGCGTGAAAGAGGCGCGGGAGATTTGCGAGAAATTCATCGACTCCTTTCCTGATAGCGAGCAGATGGTGGACGTGGCGAAGCTATACG
>JANPIW010000154.1:0-13686 GCA_031425215.1 Verrucomicrobiaceae bacterium | reverse complement strand
CGATGGTTCGCTGCACCGTGCCTTCCATGAAATGAAGACTTCCGCCGCCAAGCACCGCATTCTTCTCGTCGATGATCATCCGATCATGCGGCACGGTCTGGCGCAGCTCATCCGCACCGAGCCGGAACTGGAAGTGTGCGGCGAGGCTGGCAGCGCTGCCGCAGGCCTCGCCGCGCTGGAGAAACTCAAGCCCGAGATCGTCGTCGTCGATCTCACGCTGCCGGACAAGCACGGCCTGGAGCTGATCAAGGACATCCTCGCCCTGCGGCCCGCCACGCGCTGCATCGTGCTTTCGATGCATGACGAGATGCTCTACGCGGAGCGCGCGCTGCGTGCCGGCGCTCGCGGATATGTGATGAAGGAGACGGCTGCTGAGAATCTCATCACCGCCATCCAGCGCGTCATCAACGGAGGCATTTATGTCAGCGAAGCCATGTCGAGCCGGATGCTGGAACAAGTCACAGGCCAGCGCGGCAAGGCAGGCGTCACGGGCGTGAGCCAGCTCAGCGACCGCGAGCTGGAGGTGCTCGAAATGATAGGGCAGGGCACGGCCACAAAAGTGATCGCGGAGAAGCTCTGCATCAGCGCGCGTACCGTCGAGGCGCATCGCGCGCACATCAAAGAGAAGCTCAGCATCACCGACGGGGCGGCGCTCGTGCGTTACGCGGTGCAGTGGGTGGAGCGGGCGCGGTAATGGATTCCACCAGAGCGCGCTTCGGCCATCCATGAGGCGGCGTTGCGTAGCTGTGGACAATAGATGAGTGGCGTTGGCTGGATCAGCATAGGCGCATCCATCCAATCCCACTACATGACACCAAACACACCCATCAACAGCCGTCGCCGTCTCATCGAAAACCTCAGCAACTCGGACCTGTTCCGCAACTACAGCGCCGCATTTCAGCAGATGACCACCCTGCCGCTCTCGCTCGAACCAGTCATGCGGGATGACGAGAATGCGCGCGACATCACCACATTCTCGCTCGCTGGCGTCACCCGCACCCGCGTCCCGGTGAAACTCGGCAAGGCGCTCGTCGCAGTCCTTTGCACTGGCGGGGTGCGCCTCGCGCCCGCCACGGCGGATGCCTTTGCGAAGGTCGCTCGCGAAATGCTCGATGGAGATCACGCCGCCGCTGACATCCGCGCGGAGCGCGACGCCTTCATGAAGCTCCCCGTGATGAATGCCGCGCGCTACGAAGCCGCCGTCACCCTCCTGCGCTCCTTCGCCAGCCATCTCGGCGAGAGCACGCACCGTCTCCTCTTCGCCACCACCTCTCATGAGCCTGAGCCGGTCCGCCTCGCCAAGGCCTACATCATGGAGCACCTCGCGGAGCCGATGTCCCTCGAGAGCGTGGCCAGCAGCGTCAATGTCAGCCCATTCCACTTCTGCAAGGTCTTCAAACGCGCCACCGGCATGACCTTCACGGACTATGTCAGCCACGCCCGCGTCGAGAAGGCACGGCGCAAACTGTTGCGTCCCGACGCACGCATCACCGAGATCGCCTACGATGTGGGCTTCCAAAGCCTCTCACACTTCAACCGCAGCTTCCGCCGCATCGTCAATGAATCCCCCACGGAATACCGCGCGCAGTTGAAAGCCTCGCACCCCGAACTGGCCGCTGCATGAAGCTCGGGTGATGATCCGGAAATGATGGCACGCGGAAAACGCGGGAGGTGAACGCATTGATGGGTGCCGCAGCACTCACTGGGAAGGTGAGTGCCCTTCGGTGCCAGCCTCAGCCCTGTTTTTCGTCTTCTACAGGCACTGTGATTCTTTTCAGGCTTCAAAGTGCCGGCCTGCTTGTCGCACAGCCGCCCAGATAGGCAGCGATGGTTTGCGCTCGCGTGTGACGCGGGGCGTAGTATTTCCTGCGCCGCTGATTCATGTCACTCTTCCAACTCCAGTCCGACTACCAGCCCTGTGGCGATCAAGGCCAGGCAATTGAAAAGCTGGTGAAATCCATCAGCGCGGGGAACCGTCACCAGACGTTGCTGGGCGTGACAGGATCGGGGAAGACCTTCACGATGGCCAATGTGATCGCGCAGATCGGGCGGCCCACGCTCATCATGAGCCATAACAAAACGCTGGCCGCGCAGCTTTACTCGGAGTTCAAAAACTTCTTCCCGAAGAACGCGGTGGAATACTTTGTGAGCTACTTCGATTTTTATCAGCCCGAGGCGTACATCCCGCGCACGGACACTTTCATTGAGAAAGACTCGGCGGTGAATGATGAGATCGAGCGGCTGCGGCTCTCGTCGATGGGCGCGCTGCTGACGCGGCGCGATGTCATCGTGGTGTGCAGCGTGTCGTGCATCTACGGCCTCGGCTCGCCGGAGGATTACGAGGGCATGATGGTGCCGCTACACACCGGGCAGCAGATCACGCGCGAGACGCTGCTCACAAAGCTGGTCGATATGCTTTACGAGCGGAACGACATCTCCCTCATGCGCGGCAAGTTCCGGGCGCGTGGCGATGTGGTGGAGGTCGTGCCCGCGTATCTCGAGAGCGAGGCGATCCGCATCGAGTTCTTTGGCGACGAGATCGAGCGCATCTCGGTCGTGGATGTGCTCACCGGCACGGTCACCTCGAAGTTGGAGAACTACACGATCTTTCCCGCGAAGCAGTTTGTCACACCGATGGACAAGCTGCGCAAAGCCATCGTGAACATCCGCGAGGAGATGGTGGAGCGCGTCGCGCAGTTTGAAAGCCAGGGCAAGCTCCTCGAAGCGCAGCGCATCCGGATGAGGACCGAGTACGACATCGAGATGATGCAGGAGATGGGCTTCTGCCAGGGCATCGAGAATTACAGCCGCCACCTAGCCGCGCGCGCGCCGGGCAGCACGCCGGGCACGCTGATGGATTTCTTTCCCGACGACTTCCTTCTCATGGCCGATGAAAGTCACGCCACCATCCCGCAGATCGGCGGCATGTACGCCGGCGACATGTCGCGCAAAGGTGTGCTCGTGGAGCACGGCTTCCGCCTGCCCAGCGCGCTGGATAACCGTCCGCTGAAGTTTGCCGAGTTCATGAATCACATACCGCAGGTGCTCTACGTCAGCGCCACGCCTGCAAAGTATGAGTTTGAAAACAGCGTCGTTGGCAACACCGGCTACATCGACGTGAAGGCGCTCGATGCCGAGAGCGCAGGATTTGGCCTGGTCAGAGCGAGGAATTCCGTGCGCGTCTCAGGCGGCGATGAGCCGGTCGAGAGGTTTGATGTGACAGGGAAGGGGAGGCATCTCGTCGTAGAGCAGATCATCCGGCCCACGGGCTTGCTCGATCCCATCATCACGGTGAAGCCGCTCAAAGGCCAGATCGACGAGACCATCGAGCAATGCCGCCAGCGCATCGAGAAAGGCGAGCGCGTGCTCGTCACCACGCTCACCAAACGAACCGCCGAGGACCTCACCGATTACCTCCGCAACCTGAACCTCAAAGTCCGCTACCTCCACAGTGACATCGACGCCATCGAGCGCGTGGAAATCCTCCGCGGCCTCCGCGCCGGCGATTGCGACGTGCTCGTCGGCATCAATCTCCTGCGCGAAGGTCTCGATCTCCCCGAGGTCAGCCTCGTGTGCATCCTCGACGCCGACAAAGAAGGCTTCCTGCGCAGCGAGACCTCGCTCCTGCAAACTGCGGGCCGCGCCGCGCGTCACATCAACGGAGAGGTCGTGCTCTTTGCCGACACCATCACACGTAGCATCCAGGCGCTCCTCGACACCACCACAGCGCGCCGCGCGAAGCAGATGGAGCACAACCAGCTTCACGGCATCACGCCGAAAACCGTGAGCCGCCCGGTGCAGGAAAGCCTGGGCCATTACTCCTCGCGCGCGAAGAGCGTCGAGGACAACATCCTCCGCGAAACCGGCGGCGACATGGCGCTCATCGACGTGATCCGCGAACTCGAAGCCGAGATGATCACTGCATCCTCGAAGCTCGAATACGAACGTGCCGCGCTCATCCGCGATCAAATCCGCGAACTGAAAAAGCGCGCTGGCATGAGCACCGAAGACACCGGCGCTCCAGTGCAAAGGAAGCAGGTGAAGTATGGCAAAGGCAAAGGTAAGAAAGCACGCTCCGAAAACGCACACTGATCCACATGAAAACCATCCTCTGTTTTGGCGACTCAAACACCTGGGGCTACGACGCTGCTGGCACGGCGGCGACGGGACAGCTCCAGAGGCATCCGCATGATGTGCGCTGGCCGGGCGTGCTGGCGCGCGAGTTGGGCGCGGGCTTCCGCGTGATCGAGGAAGGACAAAATGGGCGCACCACAGTGCATGATGATCCCTTCACGATTTGCAGGAACGGCAAAGACTACCTGCCCGCGTGTCTTGAGAGCCACAAGCCGCTCGATCTGGTGGTGATGATGTTGGGATCAAATGATCTCAAGTCGGTTTTTAACGTACCGGCGATGGAGATCGCGAATGGCGCGTCCATCCTAGCTCGGATGATCCTGCAAAGTGACGCGGGTATCGATGCCAGGCCGCCGAAGCTGCTGCTGATTTGTCCGCCCGCCGTCGTGGACATGTCGCACGCGCCGGAGATCGCGGAGAAATTCGGGGACTCAGTCGCCAGATCGCGGCGCCTGCCGCAGCACTATGAGAACGTGGCCCGGCAGCTCGGCTGCGCGTTTCTCAACGCGCAGGACATCGTCACCGCGAGCCTGCTCGATGGGATTCATCTCGAAGCCAGCGAGCACGAGAAGCTCGGCAACGCGGTGGCGGCGAAGGTGCGCGTGCTTTTGTGAGGGCGGTCACTTCACCTTCTTTTTCTTCTTCGCGCCACCGTCCTCGCCGCCAAATGGCTCGCCTTGTTTCGCGATCTCCTCGGGACGCGCGTTCTTGAATTGATCCAGCGCACCCTGCAGTTTTGCCCTCGCGGCCATCGCCTCGGCGCTCAATGTCTCCGCAGGGAGCGGCTGCTTCTCTTTGTCGTCCGCCTGCACGTCAATGAGCCGACCATCGGAGTAGAGCTTGAAGCGCGCGTCGTGCGCGAACTCCGCGCTGGCCTTCGGGCCGCCGCTTTTGTTGTACCAGCAGTAAAGCCAGTCGCGCGGGTTGCCTTTCTCACCGCGCAATTGCGGAAGAAAACTGCGTCCGTCGATTTTCAACTCGGGCGGAGTCGTCGCGCCGCCGGCCTCGCAGAGGGTGGGGAGAAAATCGGTGCTGCACACGAGATCGGAGATCACTTTGCCGCCCGCGATTTTGCCGGGCCAGCTCGCGATCAGCGGCACATGCGTGCCCCAGGTGTTGGTGCTGCCCTTGCCGCCCTTTACATCCATGCCTTTGAATCTCGATGGCGTGCCCGCGCCTGTGCCGTTGTCGCCCAGGAACAAGATGAGCGTGTTGTCACGTGTGCCGGTTTCATCGAGCTTGGCGATGAGTTTGCCGATGAGCTTGTCCATATAGGTCACCATGTCTGCGAAGTGTCCCTTGCCCTCGCCCTTCTTCGCAACCTTCACTTTTCCCCCCGCATAGCCCGGGCTGTCTGGCGTGGGATCGTATGGATTGTGCGTGAGCATCATAGGGTAGTAGAGAAAGAACGCTTCGCTCTTTTTCCGTGCGATGAAGTCGAGCGCATAGTCGTTCACGATGTCCGGCCCGTACTCGCCTTGAGTGTAGTCCATCTCCTTGCCGTTCACTTCGAGGCCAGGGTTTTTGTAGCGATCCGGCCGGCGCGTGAGCTGCCAGAGGCAGTACTCGTCGAAGCCGAATTTTCCCGGCAGCGCGAAGTCGCGCCCGAGCTGCCACTTCCCCACGATGCAGGTCGCGTAATCTGCGGCCTTGAGCAGATTCGCAAACGTCGTCTGCGCCGGATCGAGATGGCCGAAGTGCGTGTAGTTCCGCGCGTTCGACATGCCAGTCATGAGTTGCACCCGCGTCGGTGTGCAGAGCGGCTGCACATGGCACTGCTCGAAACGCATCCCGCCCGCCGCGAGCTTGTCGAGGTGCGGTGTCTGGTAGCTCTCGCCGCCGTTCGCCGTGATCGTCTCATAGCCGAGGTCATCGGCCATGATGAGGATGAGGTTGGGTTTGCGCTCGGCGGCGGAGGCATGTGCGAGAGCGATGAGAAAAGCGGCGAGGATGTGCTTCATGCCGCCTGCGAACGAGCGCGACGCGGCGGATGTGTCAGAAAAAGCGCGCGTTGATTCGGAGCGGCGCTCACGTCCAGTCACAGGTCCAGTCCATTTGCGAGAGCAGCCCGGCTGCACTGGCGGCGGATCGCCGGGCTAGATGTGGAAAGATACGAATGCCTTTGGGCACAAACATGGATGACCGTTTGTCGCTGCTGTTCATGGCTCAGTGTTCGTGAAGGTATCGCGCAATCTCCTCCGCCAAAACCTTGCCGATGCCGGGCACGGTGGCGATTTTTTCCGCCGTGACTTTGCGCAAGCGCGTGACGGAGCCGAACTTCTTTAACAGCGCCTGCTTGCGATTCTCGCTCACGCCAGGGCAGTCGTCCAGGATGCTCTCGGCCACGCGGCGGCGCAACAGGAGCTGGTGGTATCCATTCGCCCAGCGGTGCGCCTCGTCGCGGATGCGTTGCAGAAGTTTCAGCGCGCCAAGCTCGTGTGAGAGCACCAGCGGCGCGCTTTCTCCCGGCCGGTAGATTTCCTCGTTCTCCTTCGCCAATCCGATGATGGGCAGCTCGTGAAGGCCGAGGCGCTGCAGCTCCGCCATCGCGGAGGAAAGCTGGCCTTTGCCGCCGTCCACGATGATGAGGTCGGGGAGTGTCACGAAGGCGGAGGGTTTGCCCGCTTCGTGGCTCAAGTGCTCAGTGCTCAGTGCGGAGTGCTCAGTGGAAGTGCCGTGCGCCGCATCATCAGGGCTGAGAACTGAGAACTGAGCACGGAGCACTTCCATCCTCCGCATAACCTCCACCGCCTCCTCTTGTGAAAACTCCGCCACCTCGCTGCCGCGAGCTTGAAGCAAAATGCGCGAGTACCTCCGCCTGATCACCTCCGCCATCGCGGCAAAATCATTCTGTCCGCTCACGATTTTGATTCGGTAGCGGCGGTAGTTTGCGTTGTCGGGCACGCCGTTTCTGAAGCGCACCATCGAGGCCACGCAATAGGCGGAGCCGAGATTGGCGATGTCAAAGCACTCCATGACCAGCGGCTGACGTTCGAGACGCAGCTCTTCTTGAAGCTCGCGCACATCGGCCATCGGATCGAGCGTGGAGACGGCGCGGGCGACGGCGCCGCGCTCAAAGGTGCGCGTGGGTTTGATGGTCTGGCGCATGTCTGCCACCATGTCGCGCATCTCGGCAGCTTTCTCGAAATCGAATCGTTTCGCGGCGGCTTGCATCTCTTCTTCGAGGCCTGCGATGAGGTCTTTGCTTTTGCCCTCCAGAAACTCACACGCCTGCTCCATGCGCGCTTTGTAGTCCTCCGCGCTGATGCGCGCGACGCAGGGCGCTGAGCAGTTCTTGATGATGTCGTTGCTGCAATGCTTGTAGTCTGCCTCGTCGGGCCGCAGAGGGCGGCAGACGCGGAGGCCAAAGCGTTTGTTGAGCCAGTTGATGGTCATGCGCAGCGCGGCGGGATGAACGTAAGGGCCAAAGTAGCGCGAGCCGTCGTCTTTCTTGAGGCGCGTCATCGAGAAGCGAGGCACGGGATCGCCCATGTGGACGCGTACGAGGAGAAAGCGTTTGTCATCCTTGAAGCTGACGTTGTAGCGCGGTCGGAATTCCTTTATGAGCCGCCCCTCCAGAAGCAGCGCCTCGGCCTCATTCTTCACGATCTGGAGATCAAACTCCCAGATGCTCTCGATGAGCGCGCGCGTCTTGATGTCAACTTTGCGCAGGCGCGACGGCTGGAAGTAATTGCTGAGCCGCTTGCGGAGATCACGCGCCTTGCCCACATAGATCACGCGGTGCAGCCGGTCGCGCATGATGTACACGCCGGGCTGGTGCGGCACATCGCGCAGCTTGGCATGGAGATCGGGTTTTTCGCGTGGTGATGGCATTAGTGGCGCGCACAGTGGCATTCACCACGATCGGCGCATCCGCATTTTCAATTAGAGCGAGGGTGTGTGACCCGCTCAGGCGAGTCGAAGACCTGCGCTCCCAGGGAGAACGCTCTGCTCAACCGATCCCGTTCGGGTCCACTCCGAGTTCGCGGAGCTTTGCGGCGAGAGCGTCAGCGCGCTTGGATTCGGCGGTGGCGCGTTTGGATTCCGCAGCGGCGGATTCTTGTCCGGTCAGAATTATGTTTCCGTCTTGATCACACCAGCGAAGCCAGTTTTCAGTCACGCCCTCAAACTCGCCTTCCCACAGGATCAAGCCCAGTCCGGTCTCGCCGAGGCTCTTCGGGTCATGGCGTCGGTACTTTCCTTGCTCCAGAGCAAAGACCGAGAGCAGTTCTTTTTGGATCTCGTGCATCGGATCAAACACCGCATACCACGTCACGCCCATGTGCTCATAGTTGCGCTTTTTGGCGTCGAGTTCGCCGCCCTTGGTGTTCGACACGATCTCGATTACAATCTCGGGCACCTTGCCATCATACATCCAGGAAAAATAGGAGCGGTGCTCCTTGTTCGTCATGTCGAGCAACGGCTCGACGTGTGTGGTGACGAGCACATCGGGAACGATGGCAGGACGGTTCATCGCCACGAAAACGCCGACGTTGGCCATCGCCACGAAAGGGAAGCCGGGCTTCCATGAGGCGTGAAGCGAACGTGTGAGGAGTCGCATTTGCTTCTCGGAGAATACATTATCCACAGGCGTGTCGTCCTCGGTGATGAGTTTGGAAACATCAGGACGGGGAATCTCGAGATCAGCATCCCAGATGGTGAGTTTTTCGGCGATCATGCGAGAATCATAAGCGGACGATGGCAGAACGGCAAGAGTGGAGTCACCGCCTCTCATGGGCTTGCAGATGCAGCAGCTCGAGGCGTCTTAATAAAGGAGGAACGCGATCTCACGGTCTGACAACCCTGACGTGTCCTCAGCGGCGAGGAGGGCGTGGATTTGCTCCAGATTGTCGATCTGTGTCTCGACCTCGGCGACGAGCGGGGTCTCCTGCGGAGCAGGCACGGACGCTGTGACGAGACTCGGCTGCGCTACAGGCGCGTTTTGAGTCAGGGCAAAAACTCCGATCAGCAGCGCCGCGCCACTGGTGAGGGCGATGCGGGCGAATGATCCGGGGCGATCCGCGAACCATTCTCGGAAACGGGCGAGCAAGCCATGTTCCTGCGGTGCCTGGCGCGCGGCACGCAGGACGTTTTGCGTGAAGTTCGGGCGCGGCTTCACCGGCTTGGCGCGGCCGAGCAGGTTCCAGAGCGGGTCGTTTGGCTGGAGAGGTTCCATGTCAGTGGGAAAATGTACCGCAAAAAACCCGCCAGACGGTGAAAAGTTTCACAGGAGGAGGAAAAACCCGGACTTCACTGGGCGGCGGTGAAAAAGCCGCCCAGCTTCTTGAGGCGCGTCGGGTGGCGGAGTTTGCGCAGGGCCTTGGCCTCGATCTGGCGGATGCGCTCGCGGGTGACGCTAAACTGCTTGCCCACTTCCTCTAGTGTGCGCGCGGCGCCGTCGGTGAGGCCGAAGCGCTGCTCGAGCACGTCGCGCTCGCGCACGCTGAGGGATTCGAGCACGTCGCGCAGTTTGTCGCGCAGGAGATTCATCGCAGTCAGCTCCATGGGGTTGGATGCCTCTTTGTCCTCGATGAAATCTCCCAGCTCGGTGTCGCCCTCGCCATCACCGACCTTCGCTTGAAGTGAGACGGGCTGCTGGCTCATGCGCAGCACGGTGCGGATGCGCTCGACGGGCATGTGGACTTCCTCGGAGATTTCCTCCGGCGTGGGATCGCGGCCCAGCTCCTGCACCAGCTGCTTGTTCACGCGCATGAGCTTGTTGATCGTCTCGATCATATGCACCGGGATGCGGATGGTGCGCGCCTGGTCGGCGATGCTGCGCGTGATGGCCTGGCGTATCCACCACGTAGCGTAGGTGCTGAATTTGTAGCCGCGCTTGTACTCGAACTTCTCCACCGCGCGCATCAGTCCCATGTTGCCTTCCTGGATGAGATCGAGGAATGACAGGCCGCGATTCGTGTACTTTTTTGCAATGGAAATGACCAGCCGCAGGTTGGCTTCGATCATCTCGGTCTTTGCGCGCGTGGAATCCGCGACGTGCTTGTGCGTGTCGGCCACGAGCGCACGGTAATGCGCCGCGCTCTGCCACGCGTGCTCCTCAAACTGCCGCAGTGTCTCGCGTGCGAGCTGGCTCTTGGGAGACACGGTGATGTCGTGTTCGATCTTGTCCAGCTCGGTGAGCTTGGCCTTCAGCAACGTGACAAAATCCTCGTTCACATGCTGCTTGAAATAAAACTTGCCGCAGATTTTGAAGAATGACTGCTTTGCCGCGGTGAATTTGGCCTCGAGATTGTCGTGCCGCCTCCCATGGTCGGCCGCCGCGGCGAGGGCTTTGTAACCCTCCGCGCAATGGTCAAATGCCTCCTGCGCGTTCACGAACAAAGTCTTGAGCTTGCGGAAGTAGTAATCGCGATCCTCCGCCTTGCGGTCAATGACCAGTCGGTCAAAGCGCTCGATGCCCGAGATCAATCCGGTGGCGAGCTGGATGTAGGACTCGGCGATGAAGCCCGCGTTTTGCAGGCAGTTCTGGAGGAGATTCTCGGCCTTCTCGATGCGCTTGGAGATCAGGATTTCCTGCTCGCGCGTGAGCAGCGGCACGGCGCCCATCTGGCGCAGATACATGCGCACCGGATCATCGAGCATGTCGAGCTTGGCGGCCGGCTCTTTTTCCTCCAGCAGCGGCGACGCGTCCTCATCGTCATCTCCGGTCTGCGCGGGCAGGCGGGCGACTTCCAGCTCGCTCTCCTCGATGATGCGTATCTCCATGGCGCGGAGGCGGGACATCATCTCGTCCATTAGATCGGGTGTGACGACGCCCAAGGGCAGGCTGGCGTTCACATCATCCCATGTCAGGTGATCCTGCTCGCGCGCGAGCTTGATGAGATCGCGCAGCTTGTGCTGCACCTCGACGTTGTTGATGTCGTCATAAACGACCGCCGGAGTCTGCGGCTGCTGCCCGATGGAGCGGTCCTTGCGCGGGCGGCCGCGCTTGCGCGGCAGCGGCTGTCCAAACTGGTCAAAGAGCTGCGGCATCGTGGCCGGATCGGGCAGCGGATGCTTGCGCGGACGGCCACGTTTGCGCTTCACGGGGACATCACTCCCCGGTGGTGGTGGCACGGGAGCGAGGCTTGGTTTTTTTTGGGTCGCTTTTGAGTGGCCTGCCATACGTTCCGGTTTCCCGGTCAGAGTCGCGCATTTTGGGAGCGTGCGAGAGCTAGCGAGTATCCGGGGAGCGATTGCGACGGTCAAGGTATTCTTTCCTCCAGGCGATCACTTGACCGTGCAGCTTTTCCATCGCGCCAGACGCGAGGCCGGGCTGCTTCAGTTGCGTTTGCGCCCGTTGGATGAGCGTGTCGAGCCGCTCGATCTCCAGTGAATCCAGCGCGTGCTTCGCGTCCTCCAGCCCGCCAGGCGGACGCGGCATGGACTGGAGCTGTGAGAAGGCGGCCTCCTCCTCCTGATCGAGGGACGAGAGAAAAACCGCCCATGAAATCGGCTCCACCAAATCCTGCTGCGAAGTCCAAAGGCGCTCCAGCAGACCTGTGCCGGGCACATCACGCAAAACCTCCATGCGTCCCGTCTTCCGCAGCCACGCCAACACCTCCGCGTCATGGATGCAGTATTGCGCCAGCATCTTCGCGTTGCGGTTCGCGCCCGCCAGCGTCGCCGTCGCATTCACTGGCGCGGGGCCTTTCGCGTCCGGTGATTTCGCGAACTGCTTGTTCTGCTTAGAGGCGATGAGCACATGGCGTTTAAGTTCCCCTTCCGAGATTCCAAGACTTGGGGCAGCAAGATGAATAAATGGCTCCAATGTGAATGCATTCTCACACAATGCGATTGAAGCGGCCACCTTTTCGATCAGCCGTACCTTAGCCGATGTGTCCCTACGATCTGCCGTAGCCTTGTTGTACTCGATCTGGTAGGTGATAAACTCTTCAGCCGACTCAACCAACGCAGCGAACGCCTCCGGCCCTTTACTGCGGATCAGCGAGTCAGGATCATCTCCTTTCGGTAAAGCGGCCACTTTGATGATTAGACCGACGGGTGTGAGTATTTGGAATGCTCGCTCCGCTGCTTTGTAGCCCGCACTGTCGGAGTCAAAGCACAGCACAATCTCGTTCGCATGACGCTTGAGCATCCGCGCGTGCAGCTCCGTGAAGGCCGTGCCTTGCGATGCCACCACGTTTTGAAAACCCGCCTCGAACACCGTGAGCATGTCGATCTGGCCCTCCACCACGATGGCGGAGTTCTGCTTCGCGATGGCGCGCTTCGATTTGTCGAAGCCGAAGAGCACCTTGCTCTTGGTGAAAAGCGGCGTCTCAGCCGTGTTGAGGTACTTCGGTTTCGCATCCTGGTTGAGCGCGCGACCGCTGAATCCGATGACCTCGCCATTGTCATTGCGGATCGGAATCATGAGCCTGTTCCAAAAACGAGGCGACGGGGCATTGCGTCCGCGCTCGGCATCTGGCGGCTTGAGAATGCCGGCCTCCAGCAGCAGGCTCTCGCTGTATTGCCGCTCCGCCGCCCACTCCCAGAGCATCTCGCCTGACCCCGGCGCAAATCCAAGCTGCCAGTTCTTCGCCACCTCCGCGTTCATGCCGCGCGATTTCAAATACTGCCGCGCCGCGTCGCCGCACTGATGGCGCATCAGCAGCAGGTGATACCACTCCGCCAGCTCCTTGTGCGCGCGCAACATCGCCGCGCGCGCTTTTGCCAGCTTCTCAGCGTTTGGATCAAAGGCTTCCTCCTGGATGCGGATCCCCGCTGCATCCGCCAGCCGCCGCACGGCCTCCGCGAAGGAAAGGCCGTCGTGATTCATCACGAATCGGAACGCGTTCCCGCCCGCTCCGCAGCCGAAGCAATGGTACGACTGCCGCGACGGACTCACATTAAAAGAGGGAGACTTCTCGTTATGAAACGGACACAGCCCCACATAGTTCCCGCCCGCGCGCCGCAGCTTCACGCTCCGCCCCACGAGGTCCACGATGTCCGTGGCCGCGAGCACTTGCTGGAGCGTTTCTTCTGCGATGAGACCCATGTTTTTGTTGGAGCAATCATCTTGATTGCCCGCTGACATCAGAGCAATGAGCATGATTGCCGCATTATCAATGTCCGTCTGCGTTCTCATCCCCGCTCTCAACCCTTGCCCGCGCCTTCTCGGCGTGATTGATGACCTTCTAGCCCGCGATTCCGCGCTGCGCATCATCGTTATCGACGACGGTAGCCCGCGCGAGTGCGATGCAGTTTTTGCCGAGGCGCAAAACCGCCCGCGCACCGAGCTGCTGCGTCACGCGACGAATCTCGGCAAAGGCGCCGCGCTGCGCACCGGCATCCGCCATTTCCTCGATCACGCCACGCCCGATGACATCCTCGTCACCGCCGATGCCGATGGCCAGCATCTGCCTGCGGACATCCTTGCCGTCGCCGAGCGCGCAAAAGCAAACCCGCAAAGCCTCGTCATGGGCTGTCGCGTCTTTGCTGGCAATGTGCCGCTACGCAGCCGATTCGGAAATGACCTCACGCGTTTCGTCTTCCGCCTCTTCTCCGGTCACAAGCTCACCGACACGCAGACCGGTCTGCGCGCCATCCCGC
>JANPIW010000153.1:0-1594 GCA_031425215.1 Verrucomicrobiaceae bacterium | reverse complement strand
GCCCCAGATGTCGAAAATGCCATCGCCTGAGGCATGGCCCGTGCAGTGCTCGATCACGACGTGATGCACCGGCGCACTTTCGCCATCGAGTCCGAGAATATCCTTCTCGCTTCCATGCGGCGTGCCCATGGCATCGAAGGCCAGGTGGCGGATGATGATCTGGTGTACCTCGCCGAGTGTGCGGCTGGCCTCAATGGCAGTCGTGAACCCGCTTTGACTAATCAGGATGCCCGGTCCAGGCGCAGTGCCGCCATCAATAGTAATGAACGGCACGCGAATGAGCAAATCACTCTTCAAAACGATCTCTCCACCGACATCGAAGACGATGTGGCGACCCGATAGTGAAACGGCATCTCGCAGTGACCCCGCCCCATCATCGGCAAGCGTGGTCACATGGTAAGTCTGCGCCCCACCCGGAGCCGCAGCAGCCCCGAGCGTGGTGGAACCATAACCTTCGATCGGTTCGGCAGAAAACGCAGAAGTCGTGAGTAGAATGAGGAAGAGGAGTTTCATGAATTTTGGCACGAAGACAGTTTTATGGGGAGAGTGGCTCATCGCGTCGTCATCGGTCCCATCTTCACGACTTCAAAGTCCTTGCCCTTCACTTTGCGGATGGGGGTTAGTTCTTCATGCACCCACCGTTCATCAGGCGCTCCGCTGATGAACCAGTCGCCGCCGTTGTCGGCGAGGATCATGCCGTGAGTTTTGAGGCCTTCGAGAATGACCTTGGCCGCACCGGTAAACTTCGAGGTGTCAAAACTGGACCTCAAACGCACACGCATACCCATCGGCGGCAGATTTTCGTCTTTGTGCGGGCTGGCAAAGTGGGATGCGGGTGGCACATAGGCTTTGCGGCTCTTCTTTACGGTGAAGCGCAGTGCATGAGTGAGCTTCTTCGTGCCACAGATTTCGTCGTAACGGGCGAGGCCGGGCAAGATGGGCAAACCAGCGGCATCGGCGCTCGTCCAGCCTGCGGGGCGAGGCTTCGGCGACTTCAAATCGAAGACCGCGCCGCTGCTGGCCTTCCATGACTTGCCACCATCAAGCGGGAAGCTGTGAAACAGCTCGTAGAGCCTCCAGTTGTCCTTGTCCAGCACCAGCACATGTCTGTCGCCCTCCGCCTGCGGACCGCCTTCAATATGAGCATCCGGCGGAATGGGATACGGGCCGGGATCGCTCTCATCCGCGTATTCAAAGGCGATAGGCACCTTCGGCTGGTCGCCGCTCACGACGTAATAAGGAATGCCGCCCGGCTGCCCCTTCCACACCACGCCAAAGTCCTCATGCAGCCCCGTCTCGGCACCGATAGACGCAATGATGGCATCGCTGAGCGGATCGACCTCATCCTTCGACACATCGCGATTCCACTCGTCATTCGTCGGCATGAGCAATACGCCGCCGAGATCGGCATTGGGCCCTGTTTTGAGCTGTGGCTGCTGGGCGAGGGCGCAGAGTGTGAATGAGCAAATGCAGATGATGGTTTTCATGGTGATGTTCCGTCTGAGTTCAGTCAATGCTGTGGAGGTATTCCTCTAGATGAGTGTAGCCACCGGGCTTGCTGGTGCCGTTGCGGTCTTCCGCGTCATCGGGATTC
>JANPIW010000152.1:0-10259 GCA_031425215.1 Verrucomicrobiaceae bacterium | reverse complement strand
CGGCACCGCGCTCATCGGCGAGGGCATGGGCTTCCACATCCCGAAAGGCTACGTCTATTTCGCCATGGCATTCTCCGTCATGGTCGAGATGCTAAACCTGCGGATGAAGGGCAAGGCCAAGGCCGCCTGAGCCAGCCTGGTGGTCGTAGCTGCGGGCGCAAGCCCGTGGAACGACCCACGCAAACCTAACGCACCCCAGTGACTACCGCCTTGCGGCGGCAGCTACGAGCCAACGCGCTCCAGCCGCGTCAGCGTGTCCCGCGCGCGTGTCACATTTCAAGCCATCGTTGCACGATCCATCCCGCGCTCCGCGAGGCCATTTCTCCGCGTTTACCCTCGTAAAACCCTCGCCGTCCATGCTTTGGCACGGCTGATGCAACTTCATTGCACCGTCTCGAAAACAAACCCCTAAACTAAATCAAACCCACCATGAAACTCACACGATTCAGTCCCGCCAACCTCGCCCGCGTCTCCGACTTCGACGAATGGTTCCGCCATCCCTTCTCAGGATTGCCCTCGCTCTCGCAGTTCTTTGGCGCGCTGCCAGACATGTTCAACGGCACAGGCGCAGGCCGTCTCGCCGCCGACATCCATGAGGACAAAGACAACTACTTTGTCCGCTGCGAAGTCCCCGGCGTGAAGAAGGAAGACGTCAAGGTCGAGCTGAACAACCAGCTCCTCACCGTCAGCGTCGAGAAAAAGGAGAAGACCGACGACGGCGAGCAGAGCTACGCCTTCACGCGCTCCGTCTCCGTGCCCGACGGAGTAAAGGGCGACACCATCGCCGCGAAGCTCGAAGACGGCGTGCTCACTGTCACGCTGCCGAAGGCCGAGCACCGCAAACCCAAAACCATCGAAGTCGCCTGAGCGGCTACCCAACCCAGATCAAAACCCCACAACTCAAATCCATGAACACCTGCTGCACACCCACTGACACGCGCCGCGACACACGCGTCGCTGAAAACGAATCCCCCGCCGTGAAGCCGCGCTACTTCGTCGATGGCACCACCGAAGCCTACGAAGTCCGCGTCGAGCTTCCCGGCGTCGGCAAAGACGGCGTGAGCATCGACCTCGATGAAAACCTCCTCACGCTCCGCGCGAAACGGAAGCCATCAGCACCCGCTGAATGGAAGCCGCTGCACCGCGAGCTGAGCGATCTCGACTACCTCCTCCGCCTGCGGCTCAACACCCAGGTCGATGAGGCAAAGATGAGCGCCACTCTCGCCGACGGCGTGCTCACCCTCCGCCTCCCTGTGAAGGAAGCAGCCAAGCCTCGTCGTATCGAGGTTCAGTAAGCACTCACCTTTCGCGAAAGCGAAAACCCAAAACCCCCACCGTGCCCGTGGTTCGCTAAAGCGGCCACGGGCGCTTCTTTGATTCACTCAATCAATTGGCGGGATCGAGGCGCGGATGGAATCGAGCAACTCGCGCGTGCCATGAGCTTTGCACCAGTGGTGAATGTAATCCCAGTCCAGCACCTCGTCGCCCTGCACAGCGATGACATCGCGCACGTCCTCCGTGTCTTTCGCTCGCTTGGCGATCTTGGCCCAGCGGACTGATGATGACATCCTCGGCGGATGGGAGAGAAACCTCGCAGCCAACAGCCTCGTCAAAAAGTTTTTTCCGGCGTGAAAACCGCGACTGGTCATGCGGATCATTGCTGAGGTGGAAAAGCTCAATTTCGAAAGGCACCGAAGGCACCCTCACGGTTTCTCTGAAAGTGCCGGTGACGGTCTCAAGTGAAGGCTGCGCGTCCCAAACGAACTCGCCGCCAACGAACTCGCCGCCAAGCTTGCAGATGAGCTCATCGATCCGACCACTGAGCACGGCCACGACATCGGCATCCTTGGTGGCGCGCGGAATACCGTAATAGTTCGATGAATAGGAACCCGCCAGCATGTACTCAATGCCCAGCGCATCCAACGCCTCGATCATACGCCGCGTGGCTTCATTGTTCGAGGTTATGGGCGTGTCTCTGCTTTTCGATAAATCCCATGCTCATTCACCTGTCTCAAACGCTGAAGCCGTTGCCGCAAAATCTCCTCCACCTTGGCGCCGTCACTCCCAGGGTATTGCGCCCGGATCCCGGCTCTCATTCGCTGGCATGATTCCATAAACAGCTCGGCGCCCAAGCCCATTCGTTTGGACGCGGGCGCAAGCCGCGCACGCCGGACCTTGTCCGCGTAGATAGCGTCGGCCAGAGGTTTGATTTCATCGTCCATGACGCAGAGACTAGCCGCATCCATCTGGCTGCCAATGACGAATCTACATGGTGAATCCAGACGTCACCGCCGCCCGTGATTGAAATCGACGCCCTTCCTCGCCGTCGTTGCGCCCGGGTTGTTCACGATGTGCGCGCTCTTGCAGCTCGGATCGACTATGATGATCGCGCGCTTGTTTTGGAAAGTGTTGCCAGTGAATTGCAGGTCGTGGCCGTTGGGTGCGAAGGTCACGGCTTCATCGGGCGCGGAGTCGCCGAGGACGAAAATGTTATCGCGCACGATCACGGGGCCGTAGGTCGCGCCGGGTTCGTAGAGCGTGAAGTACAGCTCGGGAAACTGGCCGGGCTTCGCGGTTTGAAACGCGATGCGACCCCTGCGCATGTCGGCCTCGTTCTTTGTGGTGTTGTTGACGAACACGTTGCCGGTCATGATGAAATTCACGGGCTGGTTGATCCACGCGCCGCGTCCGCCATTGCGGAAGGTGTTGCCAGTCATCGTCACATCGGTGCAGCTTTTCTCGACGCTCACCACGCGGCTGCCGTTCGTGCCATCGACGAGATTGCCCGTGATGGTGGCGTTCTGGCAAAACTCGGCCAGAAAAAACGCGCCCATTCGGCTGCCGAGAATGTGGTTGTTTGCGAAGACGATGTCTCGGCAGCGCTGGATGTGCATCGTGTCGCCCATCGCGCTGAGCTGGCAGCCGGTGACGCGCACACTTTTTGCAGCCGTGATGTCAAAGGCTCCCTTGCCCGGCCCGCTGCCCGTCGGTGCGTAGGCCGCCAGATAGGTGGCGCTGATGTTGAAAGCCAGGCTGCCACTTCCATGCCCTTCAGATCGAATCGGCGCGCCTTGAGGTCGGTCAGCGATCTTGATGAACTCGGGCGTGGCTTCGACGACAAAGTACTGGCGACCACGGACGATGTTCTTTGGCAGACTCGTCCCCATGAAAGTCAGCGCTTGGCTGGGGTCATCCCTCTGGCTTGCCGCGATTGGTTTGACGGTATTGTCGAGCATCACACGATCATCGCCGTCCACCATCGTCACCGCGCGCATGAGATCCGTGCGGAAGTATCGCCGCGCGCGCTCCACCTCCCACGGCTCATACGACTCCGGCCAGGTCATGATCTGCCACAGGTAGCCGTAGTCCCACATGAACTTCCCGCTCCGCAGCAACGTGCAGCTTTCGACGGCCACGCGCTCGGCATAAGCCTCCACGGCGCTCTCGTTCTTCCCGGCCAACCCATGCACACCGATCACCGCGCCGGCCACACCGTCAGCCCGCACATCGCGAAACAGGATGTCATGCGTGCCGCCCGGCTTCGTCGTGGTGATCTCGATCCCCTTCGTGTTCGCATTCGGCTCCCAGGTATTCTCCTTTTGCGCCGGATCAAACACATGTCCGACAAACTCTCCGCCGTGCCATGCCAAGCGCGCCACATTCTCGCCCGCGAACAAAACAACGCGCGCCTTGTCCGGCAGCGCCTCCGGCAAAATGAACCGCGCGCCGTGCGCCATGACGGTCATGTTTGAAGAAAGCGGCAGCGGCTTCGTGCCATCCAGATGGTAATCACCCGCCGGAATCGTCACCACGCCACCACGCGACAGCAGCGCGGCGATCTTTGCCGAGTCATCCGCATGCAGTGAGCTTGCGGCGAGCAAGACAACAAGGCTGGTCATTTTTATCATTGCGCAAATTAACGCACTTCGGAAACCATCCTCACAGGGCGTTTGTTCATTTGTCTAGGCGACACCTAACTGGCGGCTGGCATCATCGGTCGCATTCTGCGTCCTCAAATCAACGCGGTGCAGGTTTGCGCTGTCTCCAAACACAGCCATCCTCCCCCGTCTCTGGCCGCGAGCAGGTGGCGGAGCCAAAAACCAAGCCCGGAACGACATTAACCAATCACTCTCAAGATTCGTCCCTAGCATGATCGCGCGTGTTCTCATTTGTCTGGCCTGCCTGCCCTCACTGGCGCTGGCGTGGATCGGCAGCGACATTGATTTCCCCAGCGAGGGCCAGGGCTGGAGCTTTGCCACGGACTCCGTCAAGTACACCGGCCCGGACGGACAGCCGGAGTGGTTCCGCTACACGCTCACCGCGCCCGCGAATGACGCAGTGTTCCAGTTCAAAATGACCGCCGGAAATTCATACGCGAATAACTGGGGCGGCAATCTCATCTTCCCGAAGAACGAGCTGGCCACGATCTACCACAGCCCCGGCAGCGACGCGTTCCTCACCGGCGGCGTCACAGCAGGCAAGCGCTACGTCTTCACCACCTACAATCCCAGCCCGCCCACAAGCGCCGAGATCACCGTGATGGAGATCAGCAACGCGCCTGTCGCCATCAACACCGTCTCACGCAATGCCACCACCGGCCTCATCACCATCACCCTCAGCGCCGCGCCATCGCCCGAGGAGAAAGTGTATGTGCGCTACACGGACTCGGGCTGGACGTACTCGCAGGTCGTCCTCGCCAACGTCGCGGGCAGCACCGCCACCGCGACGATCCCCGACATCAAAGACGGCAAGAACTACCAATGGTATGTGCTCACCTCCACCGCCACGCCGGACAAGTTTCAAAAGAGCTTCGCCACCGATGCGCTCACGCTCGCCTGGAGCAACACCTCCACCATCATCGGCGTGCCGCGCATCACCGATCTCACCATCAACAGCGCCAGCGGCGGCTACAAGACGACGAAGTTTTTCATCGATGAGATCGCGGGCGACTCGCAGACGCTGAACGTAAGCACAACCTTCAACGCGGGCACGCCACCGTCGGAAGTCGAGGTCGTCACCAATCTCAACCGCCGCGACAAAGCCGACCAGGACAACAACGCCGACGGCATCGCCGACGCCATCCTGCCACCGCCGCGCGATCTCTGCGGGCAGAACGAGACGCACTACTACAAGGCTTACCCGATGACCGCCGCAGGCTCGATTTGGAGCGCGTCGCTGCCCGTGACAAAGACCGGCGCTTATCGCGCGACGGTGCGCTACCGGTTCTCGCCCACCGGTGCCTGGTTTTATTTTGGCGACCGCGATCACGCCGTGGTTGTCTCGCCGAAGAAGACACTCGAGATGACTCTCTACGAGGTCAATCCGCTCACCATCGAAGCCACCGCGGCAAATCAAAGCGGGCGCAGCACATTCGTCGATCTGCTCGGCGCGGCGGATGGCGATAGCGATGGCAATGACCCGCTGAGTCTTGCTTACTTTGACACGATCCAGACGAACTGCCTCTGGTTCCAGCCCATCCATCCCACCGGCGCGCTCGGCGTTGAAAACGATCCCGCCACCTCCTCGCCGTATGTTCCAGGCAGCCCGTATGCGACAAAAAACTTCTTCGCCGTGAATCCAGCGCTCGGCAGCGCGAACACGGAATCTTCCGCGCTAGCCGAGTTTCAAAACTTCGTGACCAAAGCCGACAACTACGCGGGCAGCGTCGGCACGATCAATGTGATGCTCGACTTTGTGGCGAACCACACCGCGTGGGACGCGATCTATGGTCAAGGCGGCGTCGATCTCGGCTTCACCGGCAGCGCCGCGAACGCGATCCCCGTGAACTGGTTCTCACGCACCGGCGACTACGGCCAGGCGGCGACCTATTTCACCAACCTCGCGGACAAGGACAAAGCCGTAGCCCCCGACCGCAATGACTTCCCCTCCAAATGGAACGACGTGTCCGAGCTCTATTACGGCCGCTACTCCGCGCTGTGGCGCTACCCCAGCTACGGCGAGGGATTTAAGCCACACAAGAACGAGGACGATGTCATGGACTGGAACAGCATCAGCCCCGAGGTCGTGAAGCTCTGGCGCATGTTCGGCTACTACCCCACCTACTGGCTCGCGCAGACCGGTCACTCGCTTTCAAACTCCGCCACCGGCTCCTATGCCGCGCGCCTCGCCGCCGACAACAAGGGCATCGACTCCGTGCGCTGCGATTTCGGCCAGGGCCTGCCGAATCCGCTTTGGGAGTACATCATCAACAAGACGCGCAGCGTGAAATGGAATTTCGTTTTCATGGCCGAGACGCTCGACGGCGCGGAGCCGGGCAAACGCAGCAACCGCGTGTTCGACATCCTCAACGAGGACATGGTGTTCAGGTTCACCCTCGATCATGTGAACGACGAGGGCATCCTCCAGAGCGAGCTGGAGACGCGCCGCGATTATTACCGCACCGGCGCCATTCTCCTCAACCTCACCAGCCACGATGAAATCCTCCCCGACAACGATGCCTGGCTCAACGCCACGCGCCACGCTCTGCTCTCCAGCGTGCCGGGCTTGCCCATGATTTTTAACGGACAGGAGCAAGGCATCCAAAACTACAACACCAACCCGGGCACCTTCCACTTCGACGGCTTCGAGGCCGATCACGAGCTGAACTTCAGCAAGCGCATCCCGCACTTCAAAAAATGGAACCGTGCGCAGTTCTGGTACTCCTCACCCGTCGATCTCCGCCCACCGAACAACACCGGCATGGCGCAATGGTATGGCCGCGTGAACTGGGCGCGGCTCAACAGCCCGGCGATCAAGAGCATCAACCAATACTACCTCGACAAACGTCCCAACGGCACCACGCCGAACAGCAACGTTTTTGCCATCGCCAAGTATGAGCAAGCAGGCGCGTCGCCCGCCTTCAAAGACGTCGTCATCTGCTTCGCGAATCTTTTCACCCACGGTGCCGCTCACAGCGTCGCGTCAGATACTTTTGATCTGCGCGGCGGCGTCGGTGATCCTCTCTGGCCGCTGCTCGGCATTCAAAACAGCGCCGCGCGCCAGTACAACATCCGCAACCTCGCCAGCAGCAACGCCAGCGCGAACATCTGGACGCCCGCGCACACTGGCGCAGACATCTACAGCAACGGCGTCTTCGTCAGCCTCGGCGGCGGCACGGTGAATCCGATCACGAACGACGGCGAGCTGGCGCAGTATTTGAAGATCGTCGATGTCACCCCGCCGCCGTCCAGCGCGCCGAACGCGAGCTACTACATGATCGGCACCACCGGCACCTTCACATGGACGAGCAACGCTGGCGCGCACGACAACATCACTGGCTGGACCATCAGCATCGGCACCACGCCCGGCGGCACCAGCATCGCGAACAACCTCTCGCTGCCCGGCACAGCAACGAGCCACAATTTCACCGGCATCGCCGGCCAGACCTACTACGCCACCCTTACCGCCGTCAGCGGCGCGGGCGTGAACTCCGTCGGCGCCGCGTCCGACACCAGCCAGCCGAATCCATCTTCACAAACCACGCCCGTGATCCTGCTCTCCCCGACGGGAGATCAAGACGGCGATGGCCAGAGCAACGAGGCCGAGCAAATCGCCGGCACCAATCCGCTCGCGCAAACCTCTGCGCTGAAGATCACCAACTCCTCGAAGCCATCGGCCAGCAGCTTCATTGTGACTTGGTCGAGCGTGATTGGGAAAAAATACCGGGTGCAGGCCGCCACCACGCCGACCGAGGCATCCTTCACCGACATCAGCGGAGACATCACCGCCGTTGCCCCCGCATCCAGTTTCACGGACACCTCGGCCGCAGGCACATGGAAGTTCTACCGTGTGCGTGTGGTGCCGTGATTTGAAATATTGCTTCACACGCCAAACGGCCGGGACTAGCATCGGTGCCATGACACGCGCGCTCGGCTTTCTGCTCCTCATATCATCCTGCGCTCTGGCTGGTTCGCTGGAGAAAAATCCACACGCGCCGCTGGCCGGGACTTATGACCCGCTCGATCACTGGGAGCTGCGCTTTGAAACCGGCGCTCTGTGGGACATCGGCGGCGGGGCCACGCCGCTCGATTACGTTTTCCTGCCACAGATCATCACACTGAAAACGCCGCACGTTTTCAAAACCCCGCTCGGTGGCGGCGAGCTGGCGTTGCGCTCGCGCTTTTCTTTTCTTGGAGAGCCAATAGCAGACGGGCCGGAGAGTTTTTACATCGGCGGCGCGGCGGGCGGATCGCTGGAGTGGTGGGATGCGACGCGGAAGTTCAGCCTGTTTCTCAGCTCGGGCGGCGGCGTGGGCTGGATGGACGCGCGCGGTCACGAGATCAAGGGCGCGCAGGGGCAGGATTTCAATTTCAACTGGTACATCCACAGCGGCATGACATGGCGTGTGCGTGAGCAGCTCAGCATCTCTCTCGGCGCTTACTTCCAGCATGTGTCGAATCGCGGCGAGGATGAGGTGAACCCAGGCGTGAACGCGCTCGGCCCGATGCTGGGCGTGGTCTGGCATTTCTGAAACTGGGTGCCGATGAAAATTCTTCGGCGAAAACCACTGAAAGGAAATGTCGTCTTCTCTGTATAGAGGGCGCCGCACAAATCCCCGCGCTCTCTTGATATTCAAACTCTCCCAAAAAATGAAAACCACCACCTCTCTCATCCTTTTAGCTACCCTCACGATCGCGTCCTTGTCGCGCGCGGATGTGAAGCTGCCCGCCATCTTCTCGGATCACATGGTGCTGCAACGCGGCGAGCCTGTGACCGTGTGGGGCGCTGCCAACAAAGGCGAGGAGGTGAAGGTGACCTTTGCCGGCCAGACGAAAACAACGAAGGCCGACGCCAACGGAAAATGGCGAATCGCGCTCGATGCGATGAAGGAGAATGACAAGGGCGCTGATCTCGTGGTCGCAGGTAAAAACACCGTGGCAATCAAGGATGTGCTCGTCGGCGAAGTGTGGATTTGCTCCGGGCAATCAAACATGCAGTGGACAGTCTCAGCGGCAGCAAATCCGCAGCAGGAGATCGCGGAAGCAAAGCATCCAGGCATCCGCATGTTCAACATCGAGCGCGAGACGGCGACACTCCCGCAGGACGATTGCAAAGGCGCGTGGCTTGAATGCAATCCGCAGAACGCGGGAAACTTCTCCGCCGTCGGCTATTTCTTTGGCCGCCATCTGCACAAGGAACTCAAGGTGCCCGTGGGCCTCATCAACACGTCATGGGGCGGCACTCGCGTCGAAGCATGGACGAGCATGACCGCGCTCAAGCAGCGCCCGTCCGCAAAAGAGATGCTGGCCGATTGGGCCACGAGCGCGAAGAACTACGACGAGAAAAAGGCGCGCGCTGAGTACGAAAAGAAAGCCGCCGCCTACAAGGACCTGCGCGCCAAGCTCGATGCGGAAAACGCGAAGCTGCCGCCCGACAAAAAGAAAACACCGCCTCGTGGTCCCGAGGTTCCGGTGAATCCGCTGGCTGACCGGCATCATCCCGCCGCGATCTACAATCGCATGATCGCCTCCATCATCCCCTACGGCGTGAAGGGCGCGATTTGGTATCAGGGCGAGAGCAACCAGCGTCGCGCGATGCAATACCAGGAGCTGCTGCCCACGATGATCAATGACTGGCGCACGCGCTGGAATGACGAGTTTTCCTTTTACATTGTGCAACTCGCCGAGTTTGGAAACGGCAGGCCAGCGACCACCGAGCCTGGCGTGCCCGACGCATGGGCCGAGCTGCAAGAGGCGCAACTGCTCACCGCGCTCACACTGCCGAAGACCGGCCTCGCCGTCGCAAACGACATCGGCGATGAGAAGGACATCCACCCAAAGAACAAACAAGAAGTCGGCCGCCGCCTCGCACTCTGGGCGCTGGCGAAGGATTATGGCAAGACAGGCTCGCTCTACAGCGGGCCCATTTACAAGAACGCGAAGATCGATGGCGGCAAAGTGCGTGTCAGCTTCGATCAGGCCGCCGGATTGAAAACGCGCGACGGCAAGGAGCCGGGCACATTCCAGATCACGGGCGCGGACCAGAAATGGCAGTGGGCCATAGCGAAGATCGAAGGCGAAGCCGTCGTGGTGTGGAACGACAGCGTGAGGGAGCCCGTGGGCGTTCGTTACGCCTGGAGCGCCTGGTCAAAGGATGACAACCTCGTAAACAAGGACGGCCTGCCCGCATCGTGCTTCCGCACCGACGAGTTCCTGCCATCGACGCTCGGTGTCACATCACCCTTCAAAGAGAATCCAACGCCGCCGCCAGCGCCTAAAGCCGCGACCGTGGAGAGGAAGGAGCCGGCGAAACCGGCTGCA
>JANPIW010000151.1:0-13226 GCA_031425215.1 Verrucomicrobiaceae bacterium | reverse complement strand
CGGGCGGCGGTTTGTTTTCCACCGCGGCGGATGTGGTGAAGTTTGCGCAGTTCGTGCTGCGCGGGGGCGTCACGGCGGATGGGAAGAGACTGCTCTCCGAGGAATCCGTGCGCGCGATGACGAGCAAGCAGACGGCGGAAGGACTGGCGGGATACGGCTTCGGATTCCAAGTGCAGCCCGAAACCTTCGGCCACGGTGGCGCGCACGCGACGAACATGAGCATCGACCCCAAGCGCGGTCTCGTGATGGTCTTCATGGTGCAGCACTCCGGCTGGCGCGCGGACGAGGGGAAGACGATCCTGCCTGCATTTCAAAAAGTGGCGGCCGAAAAGTTTGGGAAAGGTCGCTGAAGCACGGCAGCGGACTTCAGGAGGGGCGAAGCCGGCGCAGGAGTCGCACGCCAATTGTGTCTCCACGGCATGAGTCGCGATGCTCGTGTCGTTTTCTCGCCCACACCATCCGCAGCCATGAAAACACATCGCGCCATCGCCCGCACTCTTCTGTTGCTCCTTGCATTTGCAGCGCACGTCCACTCCGCGCCGCTTTCCGTCATCGACTCTGTCGAGTGGCAGCCATTCGCGGCCGCTGTGAAGCGGCTAGTCGAGGCCGTCGAGTATCAAGGCTCGCCGCTGCCTGCCGATGAGAAGAAGCGGGTCGCTGAATTGTGCGCCGGCTCC
Organism: Verrucomicrobiaceae bacterium; assembly: GCA_031425215.1. Lineage (GTDB taxonomy): Bacteria > Verrucomicrobiota > Verrucomicrobiia > Verrucomicrobiales > Verrucomicrobiaceae > JANPIW01. The sequence continues at coordinate 12,549 of JANPIW010000151.1, read as the reverse complement.
GGCGGCGTCGAGGCCGTGAGGGAACTGCAGACGATCCTCGATGCGCAGGCGCTCTTTGGCGTGAACATCAATCCCGAGATGCGTGTGAAGGTCGTGGAGGGAGCGGCGAGGCCGGAGTTGACCGAGCAAGGCTGGCGGCAGTTTCTCGTGAAGGTTCATAATGAGGCCGGTGTGACCGCTCCGCTCGTGGGAGTGAGTCCGAATGCCGCGTCCGTGTTTCAGAGCGGCTCGTCGAAGTCGGCATCAGACAAGACTTTCTTCAAAGGCAACGCGGCCGGGCCGCGCAATGCGAATGATCTCTGGCTGGAGATGAAAACTTATGACGCGCAGCCGATGATGCCGAATCTGAGCGGCCTGCTCGTGGAGTATCGCATCGTGCAGCTCTACAGTCGCGACGCAGGGCAACGCGAGGCGAAGTTTTCCTTCAACGTCGGCCAGGGCACGCAGGACATCGGCTTCCGAAATGAAACGGACATTCTCTTCACCTGCGCGCCCGCGCACGAGATCACGCTCGGTGTGAAGGACGAGCATGGAAAGCCAACCACCGCCTCATTTCTGATCCGCGACGCGCAAGGCCGCGTGTATCCATCGCAGGCGAAACGGCTCGCGCCTGATTTTGCATTCCATCCGCAAGTGTATCGCGCCGATGGCGAAAAGCTGCGGCTGCCCGAGGGCACTTATACGATCGCGTTTGAGCGCGGCCCGGAGTCGCTGAGGCACACGGAGACCACCAGCATCGCGAGCGACACGAAACGGCTCGATTTCAAAGTGAAGCGCTGGATCGATCCGAGCACGCGCGGCTGGTGGAGCGGGGATCACCACATCCATGCTGCCGGCTGCGCGCATTACACGAATCCCACCGAAGGCGTCCACGCGCCGGACATGTTGCGGCATTGCATGGGAGAGGATTTGAAGGTCGGCTGCAACCTCACATGGGGGCCGTGCTTCGATTATCAAAAGCAGTTCTTCACCGGCGCGGATGACAAAGTCTCCACCTCGCCCTACCTGCTGCATTACGATGTCGAGGTCAGCGGCTTTGGCTCGCACAAGTCCGGCCATCTCTGCCTGCTGCTCTTGCGCGAGCAGATGTATCCGGGCGGCGACTCCTCCGCGCACTGGCCCACGCTCGGGCTGAACACGTTGCGCTGGGCGAAGAAACAAGGCGCTCTCACCGGCCCCGCGCACAGCGGCTGGGGTTTGCAGCCGCTCGCAGAAAACGATCCGGCGCGCGCGCAACAGTACAAACTAAACCAGCCGTCCGCGACGAGCGATCTGCCGACCTATCTCGTGCCTCCCTTCAACGGCATCGGCGCAAACGAATACATCGCCGACGTGACGCACGAGGTGCCCGGCCCTGACGGCAAGCTCGTGCCCGCCGTCGATTTCATGTCCACCGTGGACACACCCGCGCGCTGGGAGCTGAACATCTGGTATCACACGCTCAATGCCGGCTTCCGCACCCGCATCAGCGGGGAGACGGATTTCCCCTGCATCTACGGCGAGCGCGTCGGCTTGGGCCGCTCGTATGTGAAGCTCGATGGCAAGCTCGAGTACCGCGACTGGTGCGAGGCTATCCGCGTCGGGCGAAATTATGTGAGCGACGGACGCAGCCACATCTTTGATTTCACCGCCAACACAACGCGCATGGGTGAGAACGGCAGCGAGCTGAAACTTGACGTGCCCGCTGCTGTGAAGATCACCGCGCAAGTCGCCGCGCGTCTCGCTGAGCAACCTGACGCCGCAGTGCGCGAGACTTCGTGGGAGCAGAAACCATTCTGGAGCATCGAGCGCGCGCGCATCGGCGACACACGCACTGTGCCCGTCGAGCTGCTCGTGAACGGCTTCCCGGTGGCGAAGAAGATCATCACCGCCGACGGCGCGCTCAACGACATCGCGTTTGAAACCAAGATCACGCGCAGCTCGTGGCTGGCGCTGCGGATTCTGCCTTCATCGCACACGAATCCCATCTTTGTCATCGTCGGCGGCCAACCCATCCGCGAGAAGAAGAGCATCGACTGGTGCCTGAAATCCGTGGATCAATGCTGGTCGCAGAAAGAGGCGACGTATGACGAGGACGAGAAGGAAGACGCCCGCCAGGCTTACGATCACGCGAGAGCCGTGTATCGCACGCGGCTGGCGGAGGCTGCGGAGTAAAACATCGCGCCGAGCCTTGCGCTCGTAATTCGTTGCCGCTAAAGCCTCGAATGTCTTATCACCATGACCAGACTCGATCAGGCCCCCATCGTGTCGTCGTCACGGGCGCGGGGATCGTGACGGCGCATGGTCATGGCTGGACGGTGAACGCGGACGGATTTCGCGCGGGTCGCGTGGCGCTGCGACCGGTCACGGTGTTCGACACTTGCAGGCAGCGTGTTCATTCCGGCGGCGAGGTAATGTTGGATCGCGAGCTGCCGCGCAATCAGCTCACGTCAAGACAACGGGCGCGCGTGGATCGCGCGACGCGGATGCTCATTCACGCTGGCTGCGAGGCGCTGGAGCAAAGCGGTTGGAACGCGGGCGAGGATGAGATGATCCCCTTCTCTCTCGGCACGAGCGCGGCAGCGATGTCGCTGGGCGAGGTGTATTTCAAAAGCAAGACGGAGCAGCCGTCGCGGCGGCGCGGCCTTGCCTCGTCCGTCGTGGGCTATCAGCCGCAGATGCAGGCGCGACTTTTGTCTGATGCGCTCGGTGTGCGCGGACCGGTCACGATCATCGCCAATGCATGCGCATCGGGGTCGAACTCCATCGGCCATGCGTTTCAACTCGTGAAATGGGGCCGCGCCACCCGTGCGCTGTGCGGCGGATACGATGCGATCTCGGAGCTGGTGTTCGCGGGATTTGATACACTGCAAGCGCTCTCCACCACCACGCCGCGTCCCTTTGATGCCACGCGGGACGGACTCGCGCTGGGCGAGGGCGCAGCGCTGCTCGCGCTGGAGCGGCTCGAGGACGCGATGAAGCGGGGCGCGACCATCCTCGGCGAGATCGGCGGTTATGGGGCGAGCACGGATCTGCATCATCTCACGCAGCCGCATCCTGAGGGCGACGCTGCGCTGGCGAGCATGACGCGCGCGTGTGACGAGGCGCGCGTCACACCTGATGCGGTGCGCTACATCAATGCGCACGGCACCGGCACGCCGCTCAATGATGGAGCGGAAGGCAAGGCCATCATGCGCTGGGCGGGCACGGCGGCTGAGCGCGTCATGGTGACATCGACGAAAGGCTCGGTCGGGCATTTGCTCGGCGGCGCGGGCGCGGTGGAGGCGGTCATTTGTCTCATGGCGCTGCGCGGCGGATGGGTGCCACCGAATGTGCCGGTGATCACCGTTGATCCCGTGTGCGGGTTCGATCTTGTGCGCGAACCGCGAGATGCGGCGCTGGATTGCGTGCTGACGAATTCCTTCGGTTTTGGCGGCGCGAACGCTTCACTCGTGATCAAGCGAATGGCATGAGCATGGGCATTTACATCACAGGTTGGGGCGCGGTGAGTCCCGCAGGCTGGAGCGCGAGCGAGATGGCTGACGCGGTCTTTTCAAAGGCCGTGCTGCCGCTGCGCGAGGAACGCCGGTGTGATGGCGCGCCGTTGCATACATTCCGCACCGTGCCAGCGATGACCGCGCAGCCCCCCTGGCTGCGTCACACGCGGTTGCGGCGCGGCAGCCCTGGGACGCGGTTTGCGGTGAGCGCCGCGCTTGAGGCTCTGGGAGATCGCGCGGCGGATGCGACCAGCGCGCTGGGTGTCGTGTTCGTCACCACGAACGGCAGCGTGAGTTTCAGCCGCAGGTTCTTTGCCGAGGTGATCGCAAATCCGTCCCTGGCCAGTCCGATTCTTTTTCCTGAGACAGTCTTCAACGCGCCAGCCAGCCATCTCGGCGCGCTGCTGGGCAGTCCGGCGATGAACTACACGCTGGTGGGCGATTCCGCGCAATTCATCGCAGGCATGGACCTCGCCGCGCAATGGCTCGACGACGGCATCGTGAGCGAGTGCCTTGTCGTCGCCGCCGAGGAGATCGACTGGCTGAGCACCGAGGCGCTGGCGCTTTTCGCCGGCGGACGCATCGCTGCCGAGGGCGCGGCGGCTGTCCTTCTTTCGCGTGATGAGAGTCCGATCCGAATCGAGCGCATCACGGATTCGTTCCCGATCAACAGCGCGCAATCCCGCGCTGACGCGGCGATGCGGATGCGTGACTCCATCGGCGATGCGAGTGACGCGCTGCTGTGCGACAGCCGCAGCGGCAGCGCCGCATGGGACAAGCCGGAGACGAGCGCGTGGAGAGATCATGTGACGAGTCTGGTTCATTCGCCCGCGCAATGGCTTGGTGACGGCTTCGGGGCGAGCGCGGGCTGGCAATGCGCGATGTCATGCGAGCTTCTGCATCGCGAGATCGCGGACAGGGCGATCATTAGCGCCGTGGGCTCAAGCCAGCAGGCGATGGGCGCGGTGCTGGCTACAGCTCTTTGAGATAGACATTCGCAAACTCGATCTCGTCGTTGTGATACTGGAGTGCGATGGGGCCTTCTGACGCGATGCCGGGCAGTTGCGCGTTGTCGATGATCTTCTGACCGTTGAGGAGAATGGTGGCGCGGTCGCCTTTCATCGTGATCTCAAAGCGGTTCCATGCGCCGAGCTTTGCATCAGCATTCATTTTCGGCGTGCAAGCGGTGCGGATTTCCATGGGCAGGGTTTTGTCCACGCGATAGCCGCGGATGTCTCCGCTGCCGATGGGGCGCACCCAGATGTTCACCTGCGCCTTGCTCGATCCACGCAGGTAAATGCCGCTGTCAGCCGGTTCCTCGACCTCGATCTGCTCTGGCTTCCCATCTGCACCGAGGACCGGCTCCTCTCCATTGGGGGCGATCTTGTTCACCATCTTCTTCACCGGCTTGGTGCGGTATTTCCAGTCAGCGACGAGAATAAAGTCTTTGTAGCTCTTCTCCGTCCAGAGATTCAGATCAGCACCTTTTTCGGCCTTCACACCGGCTTTGGCGATGAAGTGCGAGCCGTTCGCAGCCCAGACTTGTTTGATTGCGTCACTGACTTTCCAACCGCCGAGTCCTGCGCCATCAAAGAGCGCTTTGTAACCTTCGTATGGATTGGCCGTCTGCTCCGGAGTGGCATTGGTCGAGGGCAGCTCTTTGATGCGGAGGTTTCTGAAATGCACCTCGCTGCCCTCGCTTTCGAGCGCGAGGAATCCTTTTCGCGGCACACAATCGCGCCCCTGTGTGACGAGCTTGCCGTTCACCTCCAGCTTGATCTCGCCGTTGTTGCCGGTGATGCGGTAGTGATTCCATTCCGGTGATGGCCTCACGCGTTTTTCGCTGGGAAAACTGCGCTTTCCGCTCTTCGCCGTCGGAGCGACTGGCGTCATGTCAGCGCCCCAGATCGGGAAGATGTCGCCGTGCGAGGTGAACCACTCCCAGGCGCCCTTCGCGTTTTTTGTCTCGTAGCCCAGATCGAGCACCTGCACCTCGATGCCGCGCGTGTAGCCGGTGCCCATCGCAGGAATGCCGTCGCCCCACACGAAAACGCCGCTGTTCCCGCCCTCCTTCATGTGCCGCCACTCGCATTCCATGATGAAGTTCTCGTACATTTTTTCCGAGCGCATGTAGCCCGTCGGCGTGCCGTTGATCACGATCATGCCATCCTTCACGCTGACGGTGTCCGCCGCGAGATTCACGGGATGCCATCCTGTGAGGTCTTTGCCATTGAACATGGATGTGAAGCCATCCGCATCCTGTGCCTGAGCGGACGGGATGAGAAGGACGGCAAGGAGCGAGGCCAGGGCGATGGTTGGTTTCATGGTGGTGAACACGATACGGAGGATGCGTATCCTGCCTGTCATCGTGACAACAACCGCCGTTTTAATGCGCGCTCCAGGGCGAGGGCTGCACCCAGGCAGGGGCGCCGTCGGTGCTGATGATGAAGTGGGCGCGGAATGCGGGGAGGATTTGCGCGTCGGATTGATCGATGAGCGCGGCATCGCCTTCGCGTGTCCATTGGCCGGGGGCGCGGAGATAGTAGCTGATGTAGCCGGTGGTGCCGACCGTGGTGTCGCCCGTCCAGACGCGGATGCGGTCGGCGTGTGATTGTGAGGTGGCGGCGGCGAAGCCACTGGCTGTCGTCATGGCGAGCGCGTTCGGAGTAGCGTCAGTGGGATAGCCGCTGCCGACGAGTTGCGCTCCTGTTGTCAGAGGCAAGGCAAACTTGGTCGAGCGCACCTGGCCGATGTATGGAAGCATCACGCTCGCACCGCGCACGTCGATGAGCAGGCCGGTGCCGGGTGCGATGATCTCGGCGTCTGCGTCCCCTTCCCTGATCCATTTTGGTGTGCCGCTGCTGACATCGAGTGTGCGCACGGAGAATGCTCCGGTCGCGGCATCGAAGAGCATCACGCGATCTGTCGGATCCATCTGCGATGGTGGGAAAAGCGTGGCGAGCGTCCAGTGCGGGCGGATGACGACGCGTTCGCTGCTGAGATCTGATGGCAGTGTGCCGGCGGTTTCATCCAGTTCGTGGCGCTGGCCTTCGCGCGGGCCGCTCACTATTTCCGCAAAATACTCCGTGCCTGCTGCGAACGGGATGCTTGTCGTGCCGGATGTGCCGGAGAAAATCTCATCGCGCAGCAGGGGCATGGAGAAAGACTGCTGCGATGCAGAAGCAAAACTTCTGCGGCTCCATGCCGACACAGGTGAAGACGACGTGGCCTCTGGGTTGCCGTTGCCGTCCGCATCAAGTGCGACGTGGAGCCGCAGGTAATTTTTATCGACGCCCGCGTAGCGCAGCGTCTCGGTGCCATCGTCATTGATGGTGATGACCGGTGTGGTTGAAATCGCGACCCACTGTGCAGGCGCGAGTGACGAAGTGCCTTGCAGCGCGAAGCTCACATCGGCGTGGCCGCTCACGGGACGAGTGAGGAGGGCGTCGATGGCGCCGGTCTGCGCGTTCAGCACGAGTGAGAGGCCGCGTGTGCCGCGCACTCCGTCGCCGGGCTTGGTGCCGAGCGCATATTCGAGGAGATTGTCGTGGAGATCGCCGTCAGGATTATCTCCAGCCCCGTTTGCGCCGCCGAGCGTGTTTTGCTGCTGCCACTGGGTAAAGGTGTCGGGGCTGAGGCTTTGCGCGAAGTCGATGTCGCTCATTTCCTCGGCAGCCACCGTGACGTTTGTCGTCTGCGGATCACCGCCATCGCTGTCATAGACCGCATCGGCCCCAGGAAGAATGGATTGCACGACGAGGTAAGCGCCGGGTTGCACGCTCTCAAAATGGTAGCCGCCGGTTTCATCGGTGGTGCTGGTTGCGAGGGCGCTCATCTCCTCGGTGTCGAGTGTGCCGTTTGAGTTTTCGTCAGTGTAGAGCGCGACCTCGACGCCTTGGAGCGGCTGGTCGGTAGCGGATGGTGTGCTCAGTCCGGTGAGCGAGCGCGAGACGCGGCCACCGAGAGGCGCGCCTTCGACCGGCATGGGATAGAAGCCGAGATCGACGGTGAGGTTTGCATTGGCGTCATATGTCGCATCGCTGCCGCTGTCGGTTCCGGTCTCGCCGTTGGCGCTGGTGGGCATGGTGCCTGCGGCTAGGGTGAAGACGCCGGAGTTCACGCCTGTGACGATAGGCTTCGGAGCGGCGAGCGCGTTTTGATCCACATCGTCATCGAGAGGCGGCACGATATTGTCTGCGCGGCCGATGGTGGGCCTGGTGCCTTCGAGAGGCGCGCCAGCGGCGAACATGGCCGGGGGCACATGGAGGAAATAATTTCCCGGCAACGCGGAGAGGAGGAAGAGGCCGTTCACATCCGTGGTGGTGACCGCGAGCGGCGTTGCGGTGAGTGGATTTGCTCCAGAGGCGAAGAGCATCACATCCACGCCGGGCACGACGGAGTCAGTGCCAGCCTCGTAGGTGCCGTTGTTGTCCTCGTCTTTGAAAACGAGATTGCCGACGGCGACGCCGGGAGCGAGTCCGAAATCGACGGTGAGATCGGAGTCAGTGCTCGCATCACCATCACCGGTCGGCTCCGTGCCTGCGGCGAGATTGATGACGGGACTGAAGAGGATGGTCGAGTAGCCGCCGGGCTGCGCGCCGTTGTTGTCGTTGTTCTCCTGGTTGTCATCACCATCGGGTGTGCCGCCGGTTTTGAGGTGCGTAGAAGGCGGAGTAACGGTGAGATAATAATTTCCGGCGAGGAGATCACCAAAGGCATAGGCGCCGCCTGCGATGGTGAGGAAGGGAGTGCTGATGAGTGTGTCTGCATTCACTCCGGTGCCGCCGATGGCCGCATCAGCGCCGGTGGAGTAGAGGCGGACGGTGGCGCCGGCGAGTCCAGTTTCTGAGCCGTCGAGGAGGCCGTTGTCGTTGGCGTCGTTGAAAACGATGTTGCCGATGCTGAGATTGGGCAGCGGCGTGATGGTGTAAACGCGTGTGCCGGAGCAGCCGTTTGAATCGACTGCCGCCACGGTGAATGTGGCAGTGGCGGTCGAGGCTGGCGTTCCGCTCACAGTGCCGGACGGATTGAGGATCAAACCTGGAGGCAGCGCGCCCGCTGTGATGGTGAAGGAGTATGGTGCCGCACCCCCTGATGCGATGATGGTTTCATCGTAAGCCACGCCCATCATGCCATTGGGCAGCGTTGCGGGATTCAGCGTGATGACGGGGCAAATCTGCACGCTCACGGCCTGATCTTTCGCGCAGCCCGAGTTATCCGTGGCACGCACGGTGACGTTCACTCCAGCGCCGTTGGGTGTCGTCGGCGTGCCGCTCACGGTGCCGATGCTGTTGAGGCTCAAACCTGCGGGCCATGTGCCGCTGGCAGTCGTCCATGTGTAAGGTGAGGTGCCGCCGGTCGCGCCCAGGTTTTGTGAGAACGCAATGCCGGAGGTGCCTTGTCCGAGAATCGTTGGTGAAACCGTGATCACAGGGCAGGCGGAGATGAGCGTGTACTCGATGGTGTTGGAGCAGCCCACCGCATCTGTGGCCCGGATGGTGAAGGTGGCGGGCGATGTGGGCGATGGCGTGCCGCTGATGACTCCGGTGGATGGATTGAATGTGGCCCATGAGGGAAGCGCGCCGCTGACGAGATCGAGCACATGTGGAGCGACGCCACCGCCCACGGTCACGGTTTGCGAGTAGGAAAAGCCAAGCAATCCCGACGGCAATGTGGCCGGATTGAAAGCGATGGTCGGACAGCCGCGCAATCCGAAGTCGATGGTGTTTTCCGCATTGGAGTTGCCCGTCGATCCTGGCTCGCCCGCTGCAGTGAGCGTGATGATGGGCGAGCGCACGGGTGTGCCCAGGCCAGATGGCTGCTCTCCATTGCTGTCGTTGTTTTCTCCGTTGTCAGCGAGGTCGGCAAAGGAGCTGGCGATGGGCTGTGCAAGCGGCGCGTTGGGAATGCGCACGCGATAGGTGCCCGGCGTGAAGACTTGGAACCCATATTGTCCCGATGCATTGGTGACGGTGGAAGTGACCACGATGTTGTTCGGTTCCTCGACGAGTTCGATGCCCACTCCGCTGATGCCGCTCTCGCCGCCGTCGAACGTGCCGTTGTTGTTCGCGTCATTCCACACCATGTCGCCGACATAGATGCCGGAGAAGAAACCGAAATCGACGGTGAGATCCGAGTTGCTGTCCGTGTCACCATCGCCCACCGGCTCAGCACCACCGACGAGATCAATGACTGGACTGTAAACCGGATCACCCGGAGCGGCGAGAGGCGGGACGAGACCGTTGTTGTCGTTGTCCTGCTGGTTGTCAGCGGCATCAGGCGTGCCCGAGGTCGTGAACTGTCCCGGCGGCGTGACCTTCAAAACATAGCGGCCCGGAGCGAGTCCGCCAAAGGTGTAGCTGCCCGACACGCTCGTCGTGACCTGGTTCACACCTGAGTACAAAACGTCATCGCCATTGCCCGGCACCGTGTCAGTGGAGGTGTAGAGCTGCACGGTCGCGCCATTCACACCGATCTCGCTCGCGTCCTTCACACCGTTGTTGTTCGAGTCGTTCCACACGAGATTGCCGATGCCCATGCCTGCGGGCGTGTAGCACATCTGGCGCAAACACGCGGCGGCATCAGCCGCAATGGGCGCGGTGTTCTGCGTCGATCCCACGCCTGACATCCAGAACTGCACTTCGATGCGCTTCACTGGCGAGGCGTATGCGAGCGAGACATTGCCGAAGAGTCCCGAGTTCTCCTCATCCTGTCCGCCGAGGTACACGCCGTTCGCGCCATCGGAGATGCTTTGCGGCCCCGAGCCGGCGACGAATGCGGAGGCGTTCACCGTCGTCACGCTCGTGGCCGAGGGCGCGATGATCGTGCCTGCGTTTGAGTAGGCGCGAACATAAGCCCACTCGCGATTGCCGCCGATCGTGGAGAGATGGCCCAGCTCAAACTTGTCCATCCGCACTTCCTGCTCGAAGACCAGCTCCACCACTGCGTGACCCGTGGCCGAGCCTGCCGCTCCACCTGCGTCAGCGCGGTTGTTCATGAAGCGCATCGCCCCGAAGTACATCGGGTTCGGGGTCGTCTCGCCAGCGTTTGGCGCGCCGTAGGTCGGATCGAAATAAGGCACGAAAATGTTTGGCGTGTTGTTCTTCAGCGCTGGTGAGGACAGCCACATGTTCGAGGAATAGTTCACAACCATTCCAGTGCCGTTCTGCAGCGGGTTGGAGAACGTCTGCGAAGTCCATGTCGCGTTTTGCGATAGGGGCGCGGTGATGAAGCCGGTGCCGATTGTCGGCGCGGTGCGCGCCATCGTGCGCCATTCGGGGAACGAGCCGCCAACTCCGGGCGGACAACCGGCTGACGCGGTGAGTCCGAAATCAATGGTCCAATTCGTCTTGTTGTCCGTGTCACCGTCGGTGACGGACTCGGAGCCGATGGCGAGATCGATCACGGGGCTGGTGACAGTGGTGCCGAAGCCGAGCGTGTGGATGCCGTTGTTGTCGCTGTTCTGATCGTTGTCGAACTGATCGGGAATGCCGCTGCTCACCTGATAGGCGACGGGCAGCGTGGGAATCCTGACGAAGTATTTGCCGGGAATCAAACCGTTGAACTGATACAAGCCGCCGCCCGCTGAGACGACGATCGGGATTGGAATGCCGCTCTGGGTGTCATCTCCATTGCCGATGATGCCGTCTGTTGTTTTCCAAATTTGCAGCATCACGCCGTCGAGGCCGATCTCTCCGGGATCACGATTCCCGTTCTTGTTAGTGTCTGCAAAGATGAGATTGCCGATGCCAACGCGCGGACTCATGAAACCAAAATCGACAGTCATGTCGCCGCTCGTGTCGCCGAGCAGCGTGTCGAGATCGCCACCGAGGCCAGACTCAGCACCCGTCGGCTCACCGCCAGATATGAGCTGGATCATCGGACTGCGCACGATGGTGCCGAGGCCGGCGGGCTGCACACCATTGTTGTCGTTGTCGGTTTGATTGTCCGCGTTCACCACCACGAGGCTCGTGGTCGGGAGAAGCTCCAGCGCGTTGCCCGGATTGAAATTTGTCACCGGAATCACGATCTGATAATAGCCCTCGGCCTGGCCGGTGAATTGGAAGAAGCCCTGCGCATTCGTGCTCACCCAAGCGGTGCGCAGCTCGGCGCCGTTGAAGATGTTGCTGTCGGTGTCCCTCCAGATTTCCACGCGCACATTTGCCACGCCACTCTCGCTCACGTCTTTGATGCCGTTGGCGTTGACGTCATTCCACACCTGGCTGCCGATGGAGCAGTAATTGCTGCCCGGACATGTGAAGGCGGCGAAGGCCACGTCATTCGGCCCGGCCCACAGGAACGTGTCGGAGCTGCCCGGCGGTGAGGGCATCGGGACTTCATAAATCGACACCGCGCCCGCAGGAGCGCCGGTGGGATCGACCTTGATCAGCGCGCTCGTCGCCATGTTGCCGCCCGTGACCGGTTTGTTCCAGTAGAAGCCCGCGATGTAGAGCGCGCCAGTGGACGGATGCACCTCGAGATCGCGCGTGTCGAAGGTGCCGACACCCGCGCTGCCGAGTGTGGACACGAGCTGCACCGCGCCAGGTGTGCCGGGCGTGGTGAGATCGATCTTGATCACCTCGTCATCGCTGTTGTTCACCGCGAAGAGCAGGCTGCCGCTAAAGTCGATGCCCGAGACTGATGCCGTGGCGCTGCCGCCCGCCACCACGCCGGTGAGCTGCGCATTCGTCGCTACCGTGTTCATCAGCGCGCCGGTTGTGGCGTTGTAGCGGCGGATTTCATTTCCATTCGCGATGTAGATGTTGCCGTCGGGACCGAAGTTGATGTCGTTCGCGCCGCTCAATCCGCTGATGAATGTGTATGGCGGCGCATCGACGGCCAAGCCCGGAGTCGCAGCAAGCGGACCGAAAAAGCGCACCACGCGATTGCCCGTTTGATCGAGCACATAAATGTTTCCATCGGCGCCGAAGGTGAACCACGGCAGCAAGTTCACACCCGGCGTGTTGGTGAGGAACAAGCCGGAGTCCACACCAGCCGGAGTGATCTTGCGCAGATTGTTCGCACCGTGATGCGCGACGTACCAGTTCCCATCAGGGCCGAACTCGACGCCGCC
>JANPIW010000150.1:0-5224 GCA_031425215.1 Verrucomicrobiaceae bacterium | reverse complement strand
CCGCCTCCTCACTTATGCCTGCGGCCGCCGCATCGACGCCCTCGATGAACCCATCGTGGAAAGGATTGTCGCCGAATTGCCCAAGCATCAAAACGGTCTGCGGTCGCTGATCGAAGCCGTCGTGACCAGCGATCTTTTCCTCAGCCGTTGAGTCCTTCGTCAGGCTCTCGTCGAAATAGCCTTCAAGCAGCCACATCCAATGAAATCCCCCCTTATCGCCCTCGTCACTCGTTCCCTGGCTTCTGCGGTCGCACCCATTGCGTTCCTGAGTATTGCGCTGTCGGTTCCGGCTTTGGCTGCAAATCTCGAACTGGCAGTCGACCCCGCCGCTGCCGAGCCGGTGAAATTTGTAGCAGAGGAGATTCGTCGTGAGGCCGCAGCTAACGGCATGACTTTGGTCAATGAGGCCATCGCGCCTCGCGTGGTGCTCTCGGTCGAAAAGGTCGCGGGTGCCGCGGCGGAGAGCTACCGCATGCGCGTGCAGACCGAGGCCGGACGCCGCATCATCACGGTGCTCGGCGCCGATGCGGCCGGCGCGATGTATGGCGGGCTGGATGTCGCGGAGGCGATTCGCACGGGCACGCTCGACTCGCTGAAGGACTCCGATCACCGCCCACACCTGCCGCGGCGAGGCATCAAGTTCAACTGTCCCCTTGATGAGCGCACTCCCACCTATGAAAGCAACAAGGGGGACGCTGAGTTTCGAAACGTTCTCACGATGTGGGGCATGAATTTCTGGAAGGCCCAAATCGACGAACTGGCCCGGTCCCGATATAACTGTCTCTCGCTTTGGAATATGCACCCCTTCCCATCCATGGTGCGCGTGCCTGGCTATGAAGACGCGGCCCTCACGGATGTGGTGAGCACCACGGAACGCGCAAAATGTCCATGGACGAAAAGATCGCCTTTTGGCGCGAGGTGATGCGCCACGCCAAGAACCGAAACGTGGATGTTTTCGTGATTACCTGGAACATCTTCGTCCCCGACCACGACGGAATCGAAGGCGAACGTGGCTTCTATGGAATGACACCCAAGCACGATGATCCGAAGACCACGGACTATTTCCGAAAAAGCGTTAAACAGATGCTGCTGACCTACCCCGACCTCGCGGGCATCGGCCTGACCGTCGGCGAACGCATGCCCGACCTTTCCGCCAAGCAGAAGGAGGAATGGGCCGTAAAGACCTATGGTCAGGCTATCCTTGAAGTCGCGACCGAGCAACCCAATCGCCCCATCACACTCATTCATCGCGCGCACCAAACGCAGCCCAAGGAAGTTGCCGAGATGTTCAAAGCGGTGATCGCTCAACCGAACGTCGATTTTCTCTTCAGCTTCAAATACGCTCAAGCTCACGTCTTCAGCTCCACCCGCCAGCCGTTTGCGGACAAATTCATCAAGCAACTCGGTGATCTCAAGACGCTGTGGACGCTGCGCAACGACGACAATTTCTACTTCCGTTGGGGTGCCCCTGATTTCGTCCGCGAGTTCATCCGCAACCTGCCAAAGGAAGTGACAGCGGGCTTTTACTATGGATCGGACGGTTGGGTCTGGGGGCGGGAGTTTCTCAGCCTGGAGCCCGAGACGCCACGCCAGCTCGAACTGCACAAACACTGGTATCATTGGATGCTCTGGGGGCGACTCAGCTACGACCCTGATCTGACCAACGAACGCCTCACGCAGATCCTCGCCGCCCGCTACCGGGAGGTGCCCTCCGGCGACCTCTTCACCGCGTGGCAGGAAGCCTCGATGATCTACCCCATCAGCACCGGCTTTCACTGGGGCTCGTTGGACTTCCAATGGTATATCGAAGGCTGCCGGAGCATTCCCAAACAGGCCGAAACGGAGAGCGGCTTCCACGATGTCGAACGCTTCATTACCTTGGGTGTTCACGCCGGCACCGACAATATCACCATCCCGAAGTACGTCGAAGCCGTGGCCGCCGGCAAACCGCTGAACGGCATTACGCCGATCCAAGTCTCGCAGGAACTCCATGCACGGGCCGATAAGGCGCTGGGCGTCCTCAACTCCTTCCCGAAAGTCAGCGACAAGGAACTCCGCCTGACACTTGGCGACATCCGCGCGATGGCCCATCTGGGCAAATACTATGGCCACAAGATTCGGGGTGCCACGGAGCTGGCCCTTTATCGGAAGACCAAAGCCAAGTCTCACCAGGAAACCGCGATCCAGGAGCTGACCAGTGCCGCCCACGAATGGGAGCGCTACATCGCCACCGCCCAAGCCCAATACCTCAACCCGATCCGCCTGAACCGCACCGGCGTGTGCGACTGGAAAGCCCTGACTACTGAGGTCTGGCATGACGTCGAGATAGCCCGCAGTTCGGCCAAACGTTGAGCACCGCGCCGCCTAAAATTCGCAAACCACCTTACCCATGACTATCAAAACAAGGTTCCTCTGCCTTCTTCTCCTCGGCACCGCCCACGTCTGCCATGCGGACGTCTCCGTTTCACCCGTCAACTCAGCGCCCTTGAAATTTGCCGCGGCGGAAATTGAGCGCGCGGCGAAGGAGGCCAAACAACCCGTGCCGGAGGTGGTCATCAGCGTGATGGCAGGCCCGGCGCAGAGTTACCGCATCGAGCGGAACGGCGCGCAGGTGCGCGTCATCGGCGGCGATGCCGCTGGCGCAATGTTTGGCGGGCTGGATGTCGCGGAGGCGATTCGCACGGGCACGCTCGACGCATTGAAGGACTCCGACCACAAGCCGCACATCGCGCAGCGCGGTATCAAATTCAACATCCCGCTCGATCTGCGGACGCCGAGCTACACGGACTGCTCGGATGCCGCGCAGGCGAACATTCCCGAGATGTGGGAGCGCGAGTTCTGGACGGCGTTTCTCGATGCCATGGCGCGGCATCGCTACAATGTGCTCTCGCTTTGGAGTCTGCATCCTTTCCCTTCGCTGGTGAAGGTGCCGGAGTTTCCCGAGGTCGCGCTGGCTGATGTCTGGCGCACTCGCGCGAAGCTCGATGACACGTTCAGCTTTTCAGGCAGCGACATGGTCCGCCCCGAGATGCTCGCCGACCACGAGGTGGTGAAGCGCATGAGCATTGATGAAAAGATCGAGTTCTGGCGCTGGGTCATGCAGCACGCCGCCGACCGCGGCATCCAAGTCTATTGGTTCACGTGGAATGTCTTCACCTTCGGCGCGGAGGGGAAGCACGGCATCACGAACGACATGGGCAACGAGATCACGAAAAAGTGTTTCCGCGCCAGCGTGCGGGAGATGGTGAAGACCTATCCGCTGCTCGCCGGCATGGGCATCACGGCCGGCGAGGGCATGCCGCACGACATGGATTCCAAAGTGAAGGAACGCTGGCTGTGGGACACCTACGGCGAAGGCGTGCGCGATGCGTTGAAGGACGAACCGAAGCGCGTGTTTCCGATGATCCATCGCTTTCACTGGACCGCGCAGAGCGACATTCTTGATGCCTTCAAAGACTATCCGGGGCCGTTCGAGTTCAGCTTCAAATACTCGGTGGCGCACATGTATTCGATTACCAAGCCGCCCTTCATCCAGCCGCTGTTGGAGAACCTCGCGCCCGGCAGAAAGACGTGGCTCACCGTGCGCAACGACGACATTTACACCTTCCGTTTCGGCGACCCCTCCTACGCCCGCGAATACATCGCAAACATTCCACCCGCTGACAAAATCGCGGGCTTTTATATGGGGCCGGACGGCTACGTGTGGGGCCGCGATTTCCTTGAGCGCCATCCCGCGCCCGGCCCGCGCCCGCTGGTGATGGAAAAGCAGTGGTATTCGTTCATGCTCTGGGGCCGCCTCGCCTACGACCCGTCGCTGCCGGACTCGCACTTCGAGCGCGCACTCGCGGCGCGACATCCCACGGCGTCGTCGCCGCATCTCTTCCGCGCGTTGCAAGGCGCGTCGCAAGTCATGCCGCTGACCACGCGGTTCTTTTGGGGCGACATTGATTTGAAGTGGTTTCCTGAAGCGTGCTGGAGCCATCGGAGGAGCAAAGGCAAGGGCTTCTACACCGTGCAACATTTCATGGAAGGCAGCTCTATGCCCGGCGCGGAAGTGCTGAACATCCGCGACTGGCGCACGCGCCTCACCAAGCGCCAGCCGATGACGGAGACCACCCCGCTCGAAATCGCCGCCGCTCTCGACGGCGCGGCGACTGAAACTTTCACCGCGCTCGCCGCACTCCGCGATGCGGCGAAAGCAGACGCCGAACTGCAAAAGAACGTGACCGATTGCGAGGCTCTCGCCGCACTGGGCTGCTACTACGCCGCGAAGATTCGCGGAGCCTGCGCACTGGCGATGTTCGATGCGACCGGCGACAAGTTCGAGCACGCCGCCGCGCTGCGTCACCTCGCTGATGCGCTGACCCACTGGAAAAAATACGCCGCCATCCGCGACGCCCACTACGTCCCCGCGCTCTACAACCGCCTCGGCTTCGTGGACATCACCGCTTTGACGGAGAAGGTCGCTGCCGACATGGACATCGCCCGCGCTTGGAAACCCGGCACCCTCAACGACGACGGCAAGCGCGCTGGCTCTGAGAAAGGGTTTCGCCAATAGTATGGTGCCACCGCCGAAGCCTATGAAACAGACGCTCACATTCATTGCCGTGCTCCTCGCGCCGTTGGCCGCCTTCGCGCAAGCCAAACCCAACGTCCTGCTCATCATGGCGGACGATCTGCGGGACTTCGGCGGGGCGTTCACGAAGGAAGTCGTCAAGACGCCGAACCTCGACCGGCTGCGTGCTCGCGGCACCACCTTTGAGCGGGCGTATGTGCAGTATCCGGTGTGCAATCCGAGCCGCTGCAGCATGATGGCCGGACTACGGGCGGAGCAGACGGGCATCGTCGGCAACGACATTCCATTGCGGCAAATGATGCCGGACATCGTCACGCTGCCACAGCTTTGCAAAGACGCTGGATGGCAATCTCATGCGTTTGGGAAGCTCTACCACCTCGGCGGTGGCAAGGATGTGGCAGCGAGGCAGCGCTGGATGGACGCGGGCCGCTCCTGGCATACGGCGCAGGCGTTTGAGGCGACGAAGGCGGGCCGGAAGTTGTTGGAGGGTCGAGACGTGACCGGTGGTGCTCTGAAGTGGTGCCAGTGGGGTGCGGCGGACGGCACGGATGACGATCAGCCGGATGGACAAATCGCCGCCTCTACGGTCGCGATGATCGAGAAGCTCGGCGACACGCCTTGGTTCATCGGCTGCGGATTCATGAAGCC
>JANPIW010000149.1:0-2118 GCA_031425215.1 Verrucomicrobiaceae bacterium | reverse complement strand
CGATAGGAACGAACATCCAGCAAATGATACACATCGGCCAAATGATCCCCCGCTGACTTAGCCTGTTCATCGAAGCCAGCATTTAGAAAGCGTAGCATTCTTCCACCACTCAAGGGCCGTATCTCCTGCTCGCTGCCGACGATCGCGGCATGGTTGCCACGCCAGATGCCAGGTTCAAGCAAAACCTTGGAGGTGAGCTTTGTCGATCCTTCAAATCTGTCTTCCATCAGAGTGAACTTTCTCGCCAGAGGAACCACAAACCCGAACACCACCGACGCACTGAACAACCCAATGACCAATCCCGCCGCCGCCGCCATCATCGGACGCCAGTGAATCCAAGATTTCCAGCGCTCCGGTTCTGCACGAAACGGAGACGCCAGCATTTCATTGACCGTCGCGCTCGAACCGGTGCGGGCCTCCAGGGCCACATCCAGATTCATGTAGTGGAGATAGATCCGCCTTAGCTCCGGGTCGGTCTTGAGGCCGCTTTGCAGGGTGGTGGCTTCGTCCTCATCGAGAAGTCCCGCCATGTGGCGCTGAATAAGATCAGGCCAGTCTGTATTCATGCTGTTTCCTCCCGGGCTAGGTTGCGCTGCACGCAATCCAGCAAGGCCTGCCGGATGCGGTGGAGCAGTTTGTAGAGAGCCATCGGCGTCTGGCCGCGCCGGGTGGCGAGATCATCCATGCGCACGCCTTTCGTGTAGGCGTTGAGCACGAGTTCGCGCTGCGGTGCGGGCAGCTTGCCCAGGCAGTGCTCCAGAGCCTCGCGATGGCGATCATGCTCCGGGACCAGCGTGGCCGCGTCATCGGCGAGCTGGTTCACGAGCGCATCATCAAAGACATGCCGGTCTCGCGAGCGGCTGCGGAGGTGCCGCATGACGACATTCTTCGCCACACCGAAAGCCCAGCCTTGAAAGTCCTGCGCCCCCTCGAACTTCTCCCAGAGCACGAGGATGACATCCTGCATCACCTCCGAGGCCATCTGCCGCGTGGGCAGCAGCGACCGCACGAACGTATGCAACGCCACCTCGCTCGCCGCGTAGTGGCGGAGAAATTCGGCATGGCGCTCGTGTTCGGATGGCTGGGACATGATGGCTTTCAACCTAGTCGTCGCCAGTCAGCGCCTCATTTGCCGAATTATTTTCGGGAATTGTCAGCGTGGACGTTTTTCGCGAGGAAGTCTTCGCAACCTTCCCGTGCAAAACGTTGGCAACCCCGTCATCATGATGGTTGCGATGGCCGGACTCGAATGCAATTCGCGGGCCGCGCTCGGGGTCGCGGGTTCGCAGCGGCACCACCGGTAGAATAACCAGAACATCTCTGCACCCGAGGTGTTCCGCGAAGGTGCTTCCAAAGCGGTGCGCAAATACGCCCGTCAAAGGAAGACCACGAAAATCAGTTCACTTCTGACATTGCTGCCTTTGGTCAGCCCGATCATGCATTCAAGTCCCCCACGCTTCATCGCTCGACTGCTCTTCGCGCTTCTCGCGGGCGTTTTCGGCCACGCATTTGCCGTCGAAAACACGAACACCGTGGAATCCGCCACGCGACTCGGTTTGGCCCGCGTGAAGCAGGCGGCGCTGGAGGGTGAACGCGTCGGTTTCCCGGTGGACAAGGCGTGGCTGAAATTCCAGGCGGACACTTCGCTCAAGTATTTCGAGGAGCGCATCGAGGACATGGATGAGTCCGCAGAGCACCCGCGCTACGGCTCCCGGCGGATCGCGGCGTTGCTGCGAGGGGAAGGCGGGAAGGTGGGCCAGAGGCACCTCCATCGGCTGCGCCGGACTGCTGGACTGCGCGTGCCACCGAGCCAGCGGAGGGTGGTGCGTCGTGGGGTCTCCACGGGGTTGCCGACCAAGGCCACCCATCGTGGGCATGTCTGGACGTGGGACTTCATTGCCGATGCCACGATGCGTGGCGGAGCGTTGAGGATGTTGCCCATCCTTGATGAGCACACCCGGGAGGGCCATGTGCTGGGGGCCGACCGGGCACTCCGCTCGGAGGACGTGTTGGCGTGGTTTGAAAAGGGCCATTGAAGAACATGGGGCACCGCCATACCTGCGCAGCGATAACGGCCGTGAGTTCATCGCGAAGGTCGTGCCGCAATAGTTGGCGGAG
>JANPIW010000148.1:0-4423 GCA_031425215.1 Verrucomicrobiaceae bacterium | reverse complement strand
GCCGCCCCCGACGAAAGCGGCCGCGATGAGGAGCGCCCCATGCTCGAAGCCGTCGCCTCCCAGACCGTCGCCTACCTTTCCGCCCATCCCACCACCCAGCAGATCATCCAGGGTCACCTCGCCTCCTGGGGCGTCCGCGCCGCCCCCCTCAGCCTCGACCACGACGGAGCCTCCATTCAGAACCTCCTCCAGCACGCCACCGTCTTCATCATCGACATCACCGCCGTCCCTCCCGCCACCGCCCGCCAGCTCTGTGAGTACTCCATGCAATGCGGCGGCGCCATCGTCTCCATCTGCGCCCTCTCAGGAAATCGCGGCAAAGACCGCTACCTCCCTCCCCAAGGCGCACGCCACATCAAAATCACCAAGCCCATCAAACGCCGCGACCTCCTGCGCAGCATCCTCGACGCAGTAAAGATGCCCCGCATCCCCCTCAACCACCAGCCCCCGCCGCCCCCGGCTCACCGCCCCGCCTCCGTCGTCATCCCCCTCACTCAGGCCCAGGCCGCCCACGCCCAGCAAGAGAGCTATCAAGCATCCTACGCCGCACGCGCCGCCTCCGCCGGCCACAGCTACGAATCCTCCGCCACACCCGCCGCCGCTTCATCTCTCGGCCCCCTCACCATGCAGCCCGGCTCCTTCGCCGCCGAGCATCCCGCCCGCATCCTCCTCGTCGAGGATCAGCCGCTCAATCAAAAAATCTCCACCATGCTCCTCCAGCGCCTCGGCTACCCGCTCGTCGATATCGCCAACAACGGTCGTGAAGGCGCTGACATGGCAAACACCGGCGTCTATCAGATCGTCTTCATGGACCTGCAAATGCCCGTCATGGGCGGCATCGACGCCACCCGCGAAATCCGCGGAAATTTCCTCCTCAAAAACCAGCCCGCCATCATCGCCATGACCGGCCACGCCCTCACCGGTGTCAAAGAATCCTGCGCGGATTCCGGCATGGACGACTTCCTCACCAAGCCCGTCTCCCTCGACGACTTCCGCCGCGTCATCCCCGACTGCCTCGAAAATCGCGCCCACGTCACCGGCCTCGTCCACGCCTGATGCTGCCGGGATAAACCCGCGCAGAAAACTCACGCCGCCTTCTTCATGGCCCGGACCTCCCACTCGGAGACAATGCGCACCCACTCCTGCAGGTTGTAATAATTCGTCACCCGCGAGACGAGTCCGCCTCTGATGTCAAAAAACGCTCCGACGCGCAGCCGGTACTCCTGACCCCGCGCCTCCGGCAACCCCTCGTCCGTGACGATGTATTTTCCACGGATGAAAAACTCCGCCGCGCCGCGCGTGGCATCGGGTCCGACTAGGACGACGAGATCCTCCACCTGCTCGCGGTAACATCGGTCCATGCGCGCGAGGAAGGCGCGAAAGGCGTCCTTGCCGCACTCGGAGCCGCCTTGGTTGATGTCGTGAACCACGTCATCAGTGAGCAACGCGAGGAACGCTTCGCGGTCACCCGAGTTGAAGGTTTCGTAATAATGCCGAATGAGATCAAACGTGGACATGGTCGGAAGGAAGAGCAGGAATGGGAACGCTGAAAGTCGAAAAGTAGTCACAAAAAAAGAAGCGCAGGTGCCACCACCTGCGCTTCTTGACTGACGAATCCCAAACTACACCTGAGAAAAATCTACCAGTTCTGCACGCGGCTGTAACCAGCCTGGGAAGCGATGCCGAGCTGCGGAGGGAACTCGTCGTAACCATACCAAGGATCAATCGCGCCCTTATGTTTGAAGGGCGGACGGTAGGTTATCTTGTAGGACGGCACCGGAAAGGTTGCCAGCTCGAAAATGCCGTAACCCGCGCGAACTAGCGTGCGCTTGGAGCCTTCAACTGCTGCGTCAGTAAATGCCTGGCTGCTGCCGCCGTCGCGGTTGCTGCGCTGCCAGGTAACGAGAATCTCAGTCGAGCCATAGACGATGTTGGCCAGCGCGCGGCTGAGTTTGCGGCTCCAGCCAAACTGATGACCGGGAGGTGACTGGATGTCAGCGATGGCGAGGCTGCCAAAGGTGAGGACTGCGACGAGGAAGATTATTGTGCGTTTTTTCATGTGGCTTCACTATTGGTAGCAAGAATCAGCGGTACTTGGCAAGCACGAATCTGAGTTTTTTCAGAGAACCGCGCAATGGCGACTCGATGCCTTGCGCGTGGAAGCATTCGAGGCCACACTCGCGCCCCTCCAAAAGCCCCGATGAGCGCCTCGCTACCCTCTCACGCAAACCTCGATCTTCTCGACTCCAAATACGCCGCCTGGAAAAGCGACGGCGCAAGCGTGGAGCCGACGTGGTCAGCCTTCTTTGAGGGTTTCGAGCTGGGCATGGCCGAGCTAGTGCGCAAGGCGCAGGGCGCGGGGAGCACGGCGTTGAGCGTGGTGGAGGGCGGCATGTCGGAGGAGACGCTGGCGTTTCGCATGAAGGTGTCGGATGCCGTTCTGCGCTTCCGCGCGCTGGGTCACACCGCTGCGTGGCTCGATCCGCTCAGCGATCGCGGGCCGGAGCCGCCGTTGCTTTCGCTCGCCGGGCTGAGCTTTTCCGAGAGCGATCTCGACCGCGAGGTGCGCACTCTCTTTTTCCAAAACGGCCGCGCCATGTCGCTGCGCGAGATGCTTGCGGAGCTGCGGCGCATTTACTGCGAGCGCGTCGGCTTCGAGTTCATGCACATCCACACGCCCGAGGTGCGAGAGTGGTTGCGCGAGCGGATCGAGTCCCCCACCCCGTCCGCGCACGACGGCCGTGACGCGCTGCGTTGGCTGCTGGAGGCGGAGACCTTCGAGCGCTTCCTGCACAAACGCTACGTCGGCCAGAAGCGCTTCTCCGTCGAAGGCGGCGAGTCGCTGCTCGTCGCACTGGAGACGATCCTCGAAACGATGCCTGCCTCCGGCGGACGCGAGATCGTCATGGGCATGGCGCATCGCGGACGGCTCAGCGTGCTGGCCAATTTCATCCGCAAGCCGCTGGAGCTTTTGTTTTACGAGTTCAGCGAGAACTATGTGCCGAACATGGTGGCCGGTGACGGCGATGTGAAATACCACCTCGGCTTTGAATCCGTGCGCCAGACGAAATCAGGCCACAACGTGACGGTGCATCTCGCCGCGAACCCGAGCCACCTCGAGGCCGTCGATCCCATCGTCGAAGGCAAGGCACGCGCGCGCCAGCGGCTCATCAACGACATGGAGAAGCGCGAGAAAGTCATCCCCGTGCTCGTGCATGGTGACGCCGCTTTCGCCGGACAGGGGATGGTCGCCGAGCTGCTGAATCTCTCGCAGCTCCCCGGCTACCGCACCGGCGGCACGATCCACATCGTCGTGAACAACCAGATCGGCTTCACCACCCTGCCCGCTGACGCGCGCTCATCTGACTACTGCACCGATGTGGCGAAGATGATCGAGGCGCCCGTCTTCCATGTGAATGGCGACTGCCCGCTGGAGGTCGCCCGCATCGCGGCGCTCGCCCTCGAGTTCCGCCAGACCTTCAAGCGCGATGTCATCATCGACATCGTCTGCTACCGCCGTTACGGCCACAATGAAACCGACGAGCCGGCCTTTACGCAGCCCAACATGGCCAAGGCAATCGGCGAGCATCCCTCGACCGCCGCGCTCCTTCGCAAGCAGCTCATCGAGAGCGGCGCGATGAGCGAGGCGGACGCGGACGCCTTGGAAAAAGAACTCGTGCAGGAACTTGAAGACGGCTTCGATGCACTCGCCGCTCGCGAGAAAAAATCCGGCGGCAATCCCTTTGAAGGCTCCACCGCCGAGCCACAGAAGGCTTACTGCTACGATCCAATCCCGACCGGCGTGAAGGCCGCGCGCCTGAAGGAACTCGGCGCGAGCCTGCTCCAAGTGCCCGAAGGTTTTCGACTTCACCCCACCATCGCGAAGCGCTTCCTCGCCGCGCGCGCGAAGGCGGTGGAGAGCGGCGAAGGCTTTGATTGGGCGCACGCCGAGGCGCTGGCCTTCGCGTCGCTGCTCACGGAAAACCACGGCGTCAGGCTTTCGGGACAAGACAGCCGCCGCGGCACCTTCTCGCACCGGCACTCCGTTTTCTACGACACCGAGACGCGCGAGCGCCACATCCCGCTCAAAAACCTCGCGCCCGACCAAGGCACGTTCTGCGTGTACAACTCGCTGCTCTCCGAGGCCGCCGTGCTCGGCTTCGACTACGGCTACTCGCTCCTCGTCCCAAACCTGCTCATCTGCTGGGAGGCGCAGTTTGGCGATTTCTCCAACGGCGCGCAGGTGATAATAGACCAGTTCATCGCCAGCGCGGAGAGCAAATGGCTGCAGCCGAGTCATCTCGTCATGCTTCTGCCGCACGGCTTTGAAGGACAAGGCCCCGAGCACAGCAGTGCGCGACTCGAGCGCTTCCTCGCCGCGCGCGCGAAGGCGGTGGAGAGCGGCGAAGGCTTTGATTGGGCG
>JANPIW010000147.1:0-2083 GCA_031425215.1 Verrucomicrobiaceae bacterium | reverse complement strand
CACCACCACTTCCTTGATCCCCCCCACCGCGCTCGCGACGACCGCGGTCTCGCACGCCATCGCCTCCAGATTGATGATGCCAAACGGCTCATAGATTGACGGACAGCAGAACACCGATGCGTGGGAGTACATCGCGATCTTCTCGCTCAGCTCCAACATGCCCGGGATCCACACGATGCCCGCCCGCCTCTCCTGCATCGCGCTCACAGCCGCCTTCATCTCCGCCGCGATCTCCGGCGTGTCAGGCGCTCCCGCGCAGAGCACGACCTGGATGCCCGGCGCCACATGCTCCAGCGCGCGCACCAGATGGATGATGCCTTTCTGCCGCGTGATGCGGCCCACGAAAAGCACAAACGGCACATCGGGATCCACCCCATGCTTGCGCAGCACCTCGGGCTTTGAGACACGCTGGTATTCATCCGAGTCGATGCCGTTGTGGATGATGTGAATCTTGTGCGGATCGACATCAAAGAACCGCAGCACATCCGCCTTCGTCTCCTCCGACACCGCGATCACCGCATCCGCCATCTCGATGGCCGTGCGCTCCAGCCACACGGTGAAATCGTATCCGTGCCCGAGCTGCTCCCGCTTCCACGGACGCAGCGGCTCCAGCGAATGCACCGTCAGCACCATCGGGATGCCGTAGTTCAGCTTCGCCAGGATGCCGCCAAAGTGCGCATACCAAGTGTGCAGATGCACCACGTTTGCATCGATCTTCGTCGTGTTGAAATCCATGCACCGCTGCAACGCGCTGAACACCGACTTCAAATTCTCCGGGCACGTCCACTCCGAGACATCCACACCAAAACCGCGCGCCGTCAGATTCGGCGCGGACACATCCTGATCGCCAAAACAGCGCACCTCCACCGCGCACAGCTTTGCCAGCTCTCGTGCGAGATATTCCACATGCACGCCCGCGCCTCCGTAGATGTTGGGCGGGTATTCGTTGGTCAGGAAGAGTGCTTTCATGCGTAGCGAGAGAGAGCGCTCCTCTATCGCCGCCGCTGCGGGTGCTCAACTGCAAATCGCGGGTGGTTGGTATCAATAGCGCGCAGGCTCTTCCATCAGCAGCGCGAGTTGAACGGGTTCCGCAGCCGTTGTGTAGCGGGCGCGTGTGATTTGTTGCCAACTTAACTCCAAGCCTGCTTCGCGAGCTAGCTCCGAGAGATTGAGCCGATGCAGGAGATCAACGGTTATGGAGCGTTTGGCATCGGTAAAGATGAGGGAAGAAAGGAATCGCTGACAGGCAGGAGAGTTGAGGATATTGGCCACGAGCACGGCCTCTTCCTCCGACTGAAAGGAGAGGTGGTAGCAGGTGTCGTCGAAGAAAACCGGACGGTCCCCAACAGGAGGTATGGCATGGAAGCGGGCCGAACTATGAAGGCCAGAGACGGCGACTTTCCAGGGAGCAAAAGAGTAGGGGCCGATTCCAAATAATGCGAAAGGCACAGCGGACTTATAGATGGAGCTTTTCCGAGCTAGAAAACGCGCTGCGTGACTTTGGAGATAGCTCCAGGTCTGAGGGGCTTTCTCGGCGATTGAGGCTGTGGCGTCCCCGACGAAACGTTGGGTCACGATGACGAACCTCTGGGGAGTGAGGCGAGAGTTTGCCAGATCACTGCATTTCAACAGGGGAAACACGAAGTCGGGTTCGATGTCAAGACGCTCGCCCAAGCCGTTCTCCAGCGTTCCATCGGTGGCTCGGCGTAACTCCATGATCGCCGCACAATCATGCTTCACGCCCGAGCGCCATTGGAATGGGCAAAGCCCCTCGAAGCGGCGGAGTTCATTGTAAGCTTGCAGATCGGCGACCAAATCCTTTCCGACGAGACCGATCCGCATCGCCCGCGTGGAAGCATCGAGGGCGGGATAAACATCTGCCTCGCAAGGGCCGGAAGAACCGGTGCGCAGATAGAGAAGGCAAGCGTCCACTGCGGCATCAAAGTGAGTCGCAGCCTCGATTCGATAAAGGGCGGCATGAGCGATCCGGCCATCATTCTGCCAAGCGTAGCGGAGAAATTTTCGCGCAGTCGCTGTCTTGCAGAGCATGGCGAGTGTTGCTGGCCGTCGCTCCAGCGCGCGG
>JANPIW010000146.1:0-8955 GCA_031425215.1 Verrucomicrobiaceae bacterium | reverse complement strand
GCCGTCCGCCTCAAAGAGTCGGACTTCCCTTCATGCGCTCGTTCTCCTATTTCAGACCTGGCGATCCAGTCGAAATCACCCACGGCAACCTTCCGCACTGGGATCAGCCCGGCGTCTGCTACTTCCTCACCTTCCGCAGCCTCGACTCCATCCCCGCCGAGGTGCTGAGCGCGTGGAACGAGCAACGAAAACAATAGCTCGAAGCTCAAGGCATTGATATGACCAGCGAGGACTGGCACTCGCTCATGGACATGCTGCCACGCGCGCATCGCACGGAGTATCACGAGCGTTTCTCCAGGCAGATGCATGACTACCTCGACCGCTGCGAGGGCGAGTGCCTGCTGCGGCGTGAGGAACTCCGGAAATTTGTCGCGGACTCGCTGCATCACTTCGACGAGGAGCGCTACATGCTCGGCGGGTTCGTGGTGATGCCAAACCACGTTCACATGCTGGTTCAATTCATCGGCACCACACGCCTGAAGCCCATGTGTAAGTCATGGAAGCGTTTCACCGCGCGTGCGATTCATGAGCAGATCGGACGAAGCGGGCACTATTGGCAGAGCGAGACGTATGATCACATCGTGAGGAGCGAGGCACAGTTCCGACATTACCGGGAGTACATGATGCAGAATCCGCGCAATGCGCGATTGAGGGAAAATGAGTTCACAGTGTTCATGCCGGAGTGGCGCTCAGAAATGTAGCTCGACTCTCCGAGGCGAGCACCGGAGACGCCCGCCTCGGAGAGTCGGGCCACATTGCGGCTTCGCCGGTGCTCGCCTCGGAGAGTCGAGCTACTTTAGTGACAGCACAAACGCCCGCACATCGGCGAACTCCTGCGGCTTCAGGATCAGATTCAACGGAGGCATCGGACTGATCGGCGTGGCGACGTAGCCTTCCGCGAGCCTCGCGTTCGGATTCACCAACGACTCGGTGATGTATGCCTCGTCCTTGCGCGTGGCGATCCCATCAAGAGCGGGGCCGACCGGACTGCCCTGACCTTTGAGAACGTGGCAGTTCTTGCACGCGGCCACGGGATGATTCCAAAAAATGTTCTCACCGCGCTTCGCGTCACCGATTAGCTTGCCCGGATCATCCTCAATCTCGGGGATCAATTCCACGAGGCTCACGTCGTCGAAATAAGTGTCGCCCTTCGCGACGTGGAGGAGGTTGATGCTGGCCTTCGGGCGCTCCTTGCTGTTGAACACGACTTCGACCTCCGCCCAGTCGCCATTGCGTGTGATCGTCTTCGTCTCCGCGCGGCCGATGTGATCATTAAGGCTGGCCTTGCCTTTGAAGGCGTGAGTCTTGATCCAGGCGCTGAGTTTGTATTCCGTGTTTGGCTTGAGCGACACGTCGGCGAAGAAACTCGTGTCGGCATCGGCGCGTGTGATGACGCGGAAGCCGTGCTTGCCGCTATGCACCATTTTCTTGTCGATCACAATTTCCCACTCCGTGCCCTTGTTGCCTTCCTTTTTTTTGTCGCCGCCATAATCGCGACGCTTCCAACCTTCGGGCAGCTTCTTGTTTGCCGCGAGTGTTTCAAAACCAGGGTTTGGCAGCAGGTTCGGCCCTTCCTTGTAGTTGAGCGCCTTGTGCTTGCGACCCAGCATCTTCGCGGCCTCGGCCAGCCATTCGTCGTTTTTCACGGTGGGATCAGCGGCCAGTTTCTTCACCAACGTCTGAATCTCCGGCGTAGTGGCGAAATCCGAGAGCTTCACCATCGCGGCGAGGCGCGTGTGCAAATCGGGATCGGTGATGACGCCGGTGCCGAAGAAGAGATCGTGCGCGGCCTTGTCATTGCCGAGAGCGCGGATGGCGTTGCGGCGGAGCTTGGCATCTTTGGAGAGGAGGGCGGCGCGGTGGATATGAGATTGAAGAGATCGGACGCCATGAAGGCCCCAAAGAGAATGGATTGCTGCAATCTGACCTTCATTGGAAATGACAGGGTTCTTATCTGGAAGAGATCCGGAACCGGTTACCCAAGACATTCCAGACTCGACCACTTCTCTTTGGGCGAATAGGCGGCGTTCGAGGAGGCTGGAGCTGAGCGAGGGTTTCTCGGATTTGGGGTTGGTACCTTTGGCCGTGATGCGATAAATTCTCCCCCGCGAATGATCCCGCAGATCATTCTCATGCGCGCCGCCTGTGCCGGTCTTCGCCACGAAGCCGCCGCGCTCCAGGCTGGGCGTGGGGTTGTGCTGGATGATGTAGTTTTGAAAGTCTGCGATCCACACGGCGCCGTCGGGGCCGACTTCGGCGTGGACGGGGCTGGTCCATTCGTCGGTGCTGGCGAAGAGGTTGTACGCGTCGAGCGCCTTCCAGCCCGCACCGTCGGGCTGGATGTCCATGAGCGCCACGACCTTCATCGTCGGCTCGCAGATCATCGCCATGCCTTGGAAGCGCTTGGGCAGCGCGTTGCTGTAAATAAAATTGCTGCCCGCCGCCGAGGTGTAGCCGCCGAAGACATCCACCTGACGGAAGTTGGGCGTGATGGTGTGGCAGGTCTCGACCGCATTGATTTTCTTGGCCGTCATGCCGCGCGAGCCTTCAGGCCACGCGGTGGCGGGGATGCCGCCAAAGAAAAGCGGCGCGCCGTTTGCGGTGCCGCCGAATTGATCACCCGCGTCGTTGGTGCTGTGCGCCCAGGCGTTGTTCGTGAACTGATGCAGAAACTCCAGCGCGCTGCCGTCGGGTTTGAAACGATAAGTGCCCATTGAAAACTTGTGCTGCTTGCCGCCAATCTTGCCTTCGATGCCGGAGTAGCCGACGCAGCCGTAGATCCAGTTGTCGAAGCCGTAGTGCAGGCTGCTGGCCTGCGCGTGCGTGTCCTTGATGCCCCAGCAATCTATTATGGTCTCGCACACATCGGCTTTGTCATCGCCGTTGGTGTCCTTGAGGAAAATGAACTTCGGCGGCGCGGCCACGATGATGCCGCCGCGCGCGAAAACGATGCCGGTGGGCAGGTTCAATTTGTCAGCGAAGACGGTGAACTTGTCCGCCTTGCCATCGCCATCCGTGTCCTCGCAAATCTTCACGCTGTCCTGGCCCTCGCCCTTGTCGCTGATGCCGTGCGGGTAGTCGCGCGTCTCCACGACCCAGCAGCGGCCTCGCTCATCCCACGCGAATGCGATGGGCTTGGCGATGTCAGGCTCGGCGGCAAAAAGCTTCACCTCGCAATCCGCCGGCACCTGGATGCGCTCCAGGCTGCCCTTGGTCGTGAACGGATGCTGGAAGGTAATGGGCTTCTCGCGCTTCTCATAGTTCGCCACCTGTGGGTGCGGCTCGCGCTTCTCCGCCTCGCGTTGCGCGAGGAATGCCTCGTAGCTGGCTTTGCGCTCTGCGCTCAGCTTGGAGATGATGCCTTCGCGATCCAGCTTTGCCTCACCGGCTTTGATCACGAGATCAAAAGTCTCAGCCGGCAGCTTCTCCTTCGCATAATCAAACCAGATCGCATCCCGTCCGAGGTCGCGCATCGCGTCATGTAGCGCGCCCGTTTTCGTCTGCTCCTTGCCCTCGGGATCTAGGTAGAGCACACGGATCGGCCCGCTCTCGACGGCGGAAGCTGAAACGAGCGACAGGGCACTGAGGCAGAGGATGGTGATGGCTTTCATGATGAACAACGTGCCATTAAATCGAGAAACCAGGCTCGATCTAGCTGACATCCTTTTGTAGAAATCAGCCATGCGCATCAGCGACAAGAAAGGGATCCGTCAGGAATTCCTCCGCGACATCGGAGACGACAGCACTTTTTACCGGCTCTTCGACCACTTGCCGGGCATCTCCTTCTTCGCGAAGGACCGGCAGTTCCGCATCGTGTGCGCAAACCGCCATTTCATCGAACGCTTCGGCTTCACGAGAGAGGCACAGATCATCGGGAGGACGGATTTCGACATCTTCCCTCCACAGCTCGCCGAGAATTTTCGCCGCGATGACGAGCGCATCATCGCCACTGGCAAGCCGCGCGAGGGCATCGTGGAGCTGTTCTTCAACCGCCAGGGCATTCCTGACTGGTTCGTGACCAACAAGCTGCCGGTCTTTGGCCGGAACGGACGGGTCATCGGCGTGATGGGCACTACGCAGAGCTATGAGGGACGCAAGCAGACGCTCCAGCCGTATTTGCAAATCTCCGCTGCAGTGGAGTTCATCCGCGAACACTTCCGCGAGCGCATCACCATCGGCCAGCTTGCCAATCTCGTGCATCTCTCGGAGCGGCAGCTTCATCGGAAATTCATCGAATCCTTCGGTCTCAGCCCGCAGGCTTTCATCATGAAGCTGCGCATCCAGTGCGCGTGTGACGCGCTGCAAGGCGGCGCGCAAATCAGCGCCACCGCGCGCGATGCGGGCTTCTACGATCAGAGCAGCTTCACGCATCAGTTTCAAAAGCACCTCGGTCTCACGCCGCTGCGGTATCAGCGCCAGTTCGGCGTGAGGCCGTGATGGCGCGCATCACGACTCGTCGCGGCCCAGCCACTCGCGCAGCGCGCGCATCTGCTTTTTGTCCGGCTTGGTGAGATGATCATGCGGAAAGGTGCGCGTCATCTCATGCTGGCGGCGGACCTCGGCGGCGCGCTCATATGCCTCGGGGCTGGTGAAGTTGCGGCAAAATTCCTGCACATGCGGCGCGCCGACGCGGCTCGCAGGAAAGGCGAGCACTTCGAGCTTCAAGCGCAGCTCACCGCGTTGCACGTCAAGCACATCGCCCGCGCGCAGATCGCGCGCTGGCTTCACGGCGGCACCATTGACGAGCACGTTGCTCTTCTCGCACGCTTGTGTGGCAAGACCGCGCGTTTTGAAGACGCGGATGTGATGCAGGTATTTGTCAGCGCGCATAAAAGTGGCCCGACTTTCCGAGGCGGGCTGCGTTGGGTCAAGGCAGGAGACTCCCGCCTCGGAGAGTCGGGCTACGTTCAAGCCGCGCCGCATACGCTCCGTCCATCCCGCTGTCGGGCGGCAGTGATGCTTTTTCCTCAGTCAACACGAGGCCCGGATGCTGCTGCAGCACAGCGTCGATGACCGCGCGGTTTTCATCCGCGTCGATGCTGCAAGTGCTGTAAACGAGCGCGCCGCCTGTCGCGAGAAGCGGCAGGCAGCGGTTGATGAGCGCGCATTGCGTCTGCGCGAGCGTGGTGAGATCGCCCTCCTGCAACCGCCAGCGCACATCGACGCGGCGTCGCATCACGCCAGTATTTGAGCATGGCACATCGAGCAAGATGCGGTCAAATCGGATGTCGCCCCACGGCGGCGGCGCGGCGGAAAGCAGATCGCACTCATACGTCTCCGAGTTCGTCACACCGAGGCGCGCAAGGTTCTCCCGAAGGCGGCGCAGACGCGAGGGCGAGACATCGCAGGCGATGATGCGGCCGGTGTTTTGCATGAGCTGCGCCATGAGCGCGGTCTTGCCGCCGGGGGCGGAGCAGGCATCGAGGACGGTATGGCCTGGCTTGGAATCGAGGAGCGTTGGCGAAAGCGAGGTGCTCGGGTCTTGGGCGTAGAAGAGGCCGGCGGCGAGGTCATCGCGGGGGATGGTTTCGCAGCGGATGAAGTCCGCAAGCTGGAAGCTTGCGCCACTTTCCCTGATGCGGTTCACGCGGATGAAAATCGGCGCGGGCTGCTGGTTCCAGGCGCAGAGTTTTTCAGTGGCGCTCTCTCCGAAAGCTGTGATCCAGCGGCGGGTGAGCCATTGCGGATGTGAGAAGCGCAGATGCAGTGGCAGCTTTTCGGCAGCGGAAACAAGCGCGTCTTTCTCCCGCAACGCGCGGCGCAGGATCGCGTTCACGAGCGAGGTGGCGCAACCTGCGAGCGCGACGGTTTCATTCACAGCAGCGTGCGGCGCGATGTCAAGGATCATGCACTGCACGAGGCCGATGCGGAGCAGCCAGCGCGTGGTGTGATCGAGGTGGCGATCATCTGACAGCGCGCTAATCCAGTGATCGAGCAGCGAGAGATTACGCAGAACTCCGAGGACGATGCTGTGCATCAGCGCGGCATCGGGGCCGGACATCGCGTGATGCCGCGCCGCGTCATCGAGAAGATCGTGTGCGTGACGTTTCTGCCGCGCCCACTCGGTGAGCACGTCGAGCGCCATGGCGCGGGATGATGAATGGGTCGCGCTCACCGCGATCAATCAAACGCCGCGCTCCGGCATGATGCCGCGACCGATGCCGCGATACTGGAAGCCGAGGTTCGCAGCCTCACCTGGGTCGAAAATGTTGCGGCCATCAAAGATGAGCGGTGTGCGCATGGTGTCTCGCAGTTCCTCGAGATTCACAGCGGCAAACTCGGGCCACTCGGTCGCGATGATGAGCGCCTCCGCGCCCTTGGCCGCAGCCAGCGCGCTATCAGCGAATTTTAATTTGCTCCCGACGGGCAGCTCCTTCGCTTTCTCCATCGCCTTTGGATCATAGACCGTGACGTTCGCGCCCTCAGCGACGAGTTGCTCGACGATGTTGATGGCGACGGAGCAGCGCACGTCGTCGGTGTTCGGTTTGAAGCTCAGCCCCCAGACGGCGAGGTTCTTTTCCTTGAGCACCCAGAGCGCCTCGCGGATCGAGGCCATGAAGCGGTCGAACTGCCGGCGATTGATGGCCTCCACTTCCTTGAGCAAGGTGAACGGCGCGCCGAGCTGGTCGGCGATGGCGATGAATGCGGCGATGTCCTTGGGGAAACACGAGCCGCCATAGCCGAGGCCCGCGTCGAGGAAGGAGCGGCCGATGCGTTTGTCCGTGCCTATGCCATCGGCCACTTTCAAAACATCCGCGCCAGCGGCCTCGCAGATTTCCGAGACAGCATTGATGTAGCTGATCTTGAGGGCGAGGAAGCTGTTGGCGGCGTGCTTGATCAGCTCCGCGCTGTTGATGTCCGTCACCAGCACGGGCGCGACGAATGGCTCGTACACTTTTTGCATTGTTGCCAGCGCGCGGTCGCTGTTGCCGCCGATGACGATGCGGTCGGGCTTCATCAGATCCTCCACCGCGCTGCCCTCGCGCAGGAATTCGGGATTGCTGATGACATCAAACTCAACGCCCGGCTTTGCGTAGCGGCGGATCGTCTGGGCCACGCGCTCGCCGGTTTTCACCGGCACGGTACTCTTGTCCACGATGACGCGGTAGCTGTCGAGATACTGCGCGATCTCGCGCGCCACTTTCTCGATGAAGCTCAGATCGACGCTGCCATCTGCCTGCGGCGGCGTGGGCACGGCGATGAAGAGCACCTCGCCGTGATCCACACCCTCCTCGGTGCTGGTGGTAAAGCGCAGGCGTTTGGAGGCCACGTTTTTGCGCACCATCGGCTCGAGGCCCGGCTCGAAGATGGGGATTTTGCCTTCGAGCAGCGTCTTGACCTTGGCCTCGTTGTTATCCACGCAGACGACGTGATGGCCTACTTCTGCAAAACAAGCGCCCGTGGTGAGGCCGACGTAACCGGAACCGATGATGGTGAGTTTCATGAGGGGGAGTGAAAGGCCGCGACCATAGACGCAACCTTGCACGGCCTCAAACGAACAGACGTGACGAGTGTGAAATGAAACTCCTTCACTTGTCGAAGATCGACGACTCCTCGCGGTCGCCGACCTTGAGGTAGCGGTAGTACACCTCGAGCTGGAGGGTGCAGAATGCCTGGCGCAGGATTTCATCGGCTGCGCCGCCGGAGGGCATGTTGGCACGGCCGGGTTTGAAGGAGCCGTCTGCGTTTTGCGCGGAGAGAATCTGCGGGAGGAACATCTCATTGTAGAACTTCCAGTCGTCGCCCCCGGCCTGGAAGAATGCCTGCGTGTAATAGTACCAGCAGTAGAGGTTGCAGTTTTTGTTCCAGTCCAGCGGCTCGGCGGTGAGGAATTCGCGGAGGAATTTGATGCCGCCGGCGATTTCTTTTTTGCGTTTGCCATTGCCGAGAGTCTGGAGTCCGAGGATGCCGCAGCCGCTGAGGCTCCACTGGTTGTAGCCCGCGTCGCGATTGGTGTTTCCAAAGCCGCCATCTTTGGTCTGCTTGGTCACGAGATAATCGACGGTCTTGTCGATGCACTGGTGCAAGCCTGCGATTTTGAGACTGGTGTTCTTCGCGGCCTTGAGCGCCTGATATTGCCAGCCCACGACGGAGAGGTCGTTGCCGGTGGCTGGATTGTAAACGATCTCGGTACCGCCGTAACCCCACGCGCCTTTGGGCGACTGGTTCTTGATGATGACTTCCACGCCTTTCTCAAAGGCCTCTCTCATGCCGGGGAGCGATTTGCTGCCGAGACGCGCGAGCGTGTACATCTCGCCGAGAGCATACGTCGCGATGCCGTGCTCGTAGGATCCGGCGTTGCCGTCGCTGCCCTTCCATCTCTCGGAGAAAATGCCGTGCGGGTTTTTCTTCGACAGCTCAATGAGGTACATGATGCCCTTGGTGACGTTCTCGCCGTAAAACGGAGAGTCCGGTGTCTCGCAGCGGCCCAGGTAGCAGAGCAACGCCATGCCGGTCATGGCAGCTTTGTTGGCGCGGCCCCAGGAGCCGTCGGCATTTTGTTTCGTCTTGAGCCAGGCGAGAGATTTCGTCACCGCCGCCTCGCACTCGGCTTTGCCGCCAGTCTGGCGCAGCTTTTCAAGACGCTCCGTCGCGCTGCACCGGCTGCGCATGGATGGAGGCAGGCTCACGAATCCTGATTGCGCGCCCATTCCCATGCCGCTGCCAAAGCCGCCACCAGCGCCGCCTTTGCCAAAGCCGCCACCACCCATCGAGCCGCCCATCATGCTGCTCACGTCGGGCACGTCGAGCATGTCAGGCGGTGCTTCGGGCAAAGAAATCGCGGAGTTCTGGCTGTTGCTCACCACTTTGCGCTTGGGGATGCTCTTGCTGATGGTCTTGCGCTTCTTGTTCTGCACCTTGTGCTTCATGTCATCGCTGGCCTGCTGCCCTTGCTGGCTGCCGCCGCCGGGGAGGAAATCCACCTGCTTCTCCACCGCCTGCACCGCGAGCACG
>JANPIW010000145.1:0-4558 GCA_031425215.1 Verrucomicrobiaceae bacterium | reverse complement strand
GTCGCCGGGAAGCACCGCGATTTTGTATGTTTTTGCCATCTGCTCCGGTTAGCCAGCGGAAGCGTGAGCGCAAGCGCGGAGCCTGATTTATACTGCGTGTAAAAACAAAAGAGCCGGCTCGTCGCCGGCTCTTTGCTTGGATGGATGAATTGTTTCGAGGCTTACTTGGCTGGCGTGGCTTTCTTCACTTTTGCCCAGCGTGCTTTCTGAGCGGCGATGATGTTGGCGAGGCCTTCGGCGGACATTTTCCGGCGCTTCTTGCGCGGCTTTGCCTCGGCTGGAGCGGCGGCGACTGCTGCTGCTGAGGCGACCTTTGCAGGCCTGCCAAGTTTTTTTGCCGGAGCGCTGCCACCAAGAATGGCGGCAAGCTCGGCCTGAAGTTCTTCGATTTTCTCGGCCACATTGGCGGCACGACGCAATTGAACGGCGGTAGGATTGGATGTGTTAGACATGGCGGCCATGCTTGAATGGAATGTGCTATCTGTCAACGAGTTAGATTTGAGCTAAGTTTGGCGGAATGCCGGAGGCTCAAACATGGCTAGGATCAGTAATGTCACTCGTCCACACGCGCAGGTTTGCCGTCCTCACTGAGCAGGATGCGAAAGCCAACATCAGGGTGTCGTGCATCAGCGGGCAAGGCCCTGCGGAACGAGGCCAGCAGCTCGGTGCGATCTTTTGTGATGTAAGAGCCTCCGCGAACAACACCATGATCTTTTGTGGCCGCATCTGCTCCGCCATAAGGCTCAGCGACCCATTCCCAGACGTTGCCAGAGAGGTCAAACACCCCGCGCGCGTCAGCACGCAACGATGATACGGGCGCGAGCGAGGCAAAGCCGTCGTCGTAGTCGCTGATCCCGGGGTTGTCATTGGTGGCGGCGGTTTTGTCGTGGAGGTTTCCTGGTTTGGGAAGGGGCGGCCATGTGAAGCCCCAGGGATAGATGCCCTGGATGCCGAGATGGCGCTCCGCAGGCGAGCCACCTATCTCACGCGGCAAGTAGGCGGCCATGCTCCATTCATCATCACCGGGCAGGCGGTATTCCTGTCCTGGATCGAGGAGACCTTTGGCGCGCTCCGTGTCGGTGAGCCATTTGCAAAATGCCGCGGCATCGGCGCGGCTGACATGCGTAACGGGAAATGCGGGGTCGGCATCAAGCACCCGACCCGCGAGAGGCGCGAGCTTTGTGGTAGTGGCGAATGCGGCGAAGTCCGCGCGCCGTGTCTCGTGCAAGGCGATCATGGTCTGGCCCAGCGCGACGAATTTCATGCCGATGCTGTTCTGCCACGGTTTGCCAAATACGACGGCACCGCTGGCCTTGAGACGCAGATTGATGCTGATGCTCTGGCCTTCGGCGAGTTTTCCCTTGGCCACTTCGGTGGTGTAACCTGGGTGCTGGAGTTCGATTTGATAGGTGCCGGTGCGCATCTTCGGCAGATCGAGCGGTGTGCGTCCGAGCATGCGCTCGTCCT
The DNA here is from genome assembly GCA_031425215.1 of Verrucomicrobiaceae bacterium. Lineage (GTDB taxonomy): Bacteria > Verrucomicrobiota > Verrucomicrobiia > Verrucomicrobiales > Verrucomicrobiaceae > JANPIW01. The sequence goes on along the minus strand of JANPIW010000145.1, from coordinate 3,091 downwards.
GAATGACCTCGGCGCCGGGTGGTGTGCTGGTGATGGTGAGGCGTCCGTAATGCACGCGAACGATCTCACAGGTGAAGGCGGTCCATTTGTCGTTACGAGGCGGAGGGCTGCCAGGAGGGCGCGGAACGCGGAATGGCTGCCAGGCGTACTCCTGATCGATGGTGAGGCGGCCGCCTTGACGCTCCATCGCGGTCATCCAGTTGCAGTAAGCGGTCGCGTCATCGGGCGGCACGAGCACCACACTGAGGATTTTGCCCGGCACCTTCATCATGATGATGTCGCACTCAATTCCGCGGCGGGTGGCTTCGAGGAAGCGGTTGAACGCCTGGTAATCCACGGGCAGGTCGGCGACGTGGCGGTCCTGTTTAAAGGAGAACCACTGCGCGTAGCGGCTCTGCCAGGGTTTGCCCGGCAGAGGTGTCTCGGGCTGCAATGGTTTGACGACCGGGCGCCGGGGCACGGGTGACGAATAGGTCCAGTGAACAGGGTCATTGCCCCGCTTCCATGCCGCGAGCGCGGCGCCGACGAACGATGAGGCGCAGAGCAAAATGAGAGCCGCGCGCGCGAAACGCGCGGCGCGCACGATGAGGCTCGCAGGTCGTGGCTCGCCCACTTTGCGCAGGTCGTTGGCGAACTGCTCGCACGTTGCGTAACGCTCTTTGAGATCGGGCGCGCAGGCTTTGCAGATGACGCGGTTGAGTTCCTTCCACACGGGCCATTCCTCATCGCCTATGTCGGAGGGGACTTCGGGGAACTCCATGCGATCTTTGCCCGAGCTCATCTCATAGAGCACTTTGCCCAGGCTGTAGATGTCTGCCTGCGGCGTGCCCGGTCCCTCGGGCGGCACGAATCCCTCGGTGCCAACAAAGCTGCGCTCACCGAATCCGGCGACGAGGCCGATATCGGCAAGCTTGCAGACGTTGCCGACGAAAATGATGTTTGATGGTTTGATGTCGCGATGCGTTAGGCCGTGCGTGTGCATGTAGTGCAGCGCGTCGGCGAGGAAGATGCCGGCCTCTTTGCAGAAGTGCATGTCGAGACGGCCATGACGTTTCATGTCGGTGCCGAGCGTGCGCGGCACATAGGCGGCGGTGTCCTCGATGCGCGGCCCCACCTCGCAATCGTCGGCCAGCTCCATCACGCAGTAATAGAATCCGCGCAGCTCATTCCAACCGACGTGAAGGATGTGGACGAGGCAGGGATGCCCGCGCGAGACAGGCTCAAAGTGCTGGATGCCGAGGAACTCGCGGTGGAAAGTTTTTGTCAGCTCGAAGTCCTCGCGCCACACGATCTTCACCGCACGGAGCGCGCCAGTGACACTGCGCGCCAGCCAGACCTCTCCGTAGGCGCCCGAGCCAATGCGCTTGAGGAGCGTGTAGTCGGGGATGACGACATCATCGCGGTGCGTTGATGTCTTTGACACCAGCGTGGTGCGCTGCTCCTCACCCGGCGCAGGCAGGGACATGGTGTCCTGCGTGGCTGACCATGCCACGGTGTCATCGCCTTCGGGCTGGGGGCTTTCCGGGGTGGTGGGCATTTCCATGAAGTGCCAAGTGCTAAGTCAGAACTGAGCACTGAGCACTTTGTAATCCGCTACCTGTCAAAAAATGAATCCTCATCGCGATCACCCACTTTGAGATAGCGGTAATACACTTCGAGCTGGAGGGTGCAAAGTGTCTGGCGGTATATGTCGTCAGCCGCATCACCAGCGGGCCAGTTGGCACGGCCGCGTTTGAATGAACCGTCGGCATTTTGTGCGGAGAGTATCTGCGGGAGGAACATCTCGTTGTAGAACTTCCAATCGTCGCCGCCGGCCTGGAAAAATGCCTGCGTGTAATAGTACCAGCAGTAGAGGTTGCAGTTCTTGTTCCAGTCCAGCGGCTCGGCGGTGAGGAACTCTCGGAGAAATTTCATGCCGCCGGCGATTTCTCTTTTCTTGCCGCCTTTGGCGAGCGTTTGCAGGCCGAGGATGCCCACGCCGCTGAGGCTCCACTGATTATAGTGCGCGTCGCGGCTCGCGCCCCCGAAGCCGCCATCCTTGGTCTGCTTGGTGAGAAGATAGTCACAGGTCTTGTCGATGCACTGGCTAAGGCCGGCGATTTTGAGGCTGGTGTTTTTCGCGGCCTTGAGCGCCTGATATTGCCAGCCCACGACGGAGAGATCGTTGCCGCTGGCTGGATTGTAAACGATCTCGGTACCGCCGTAACCCCACGCGCCTTTGGGCGACTGGCTCTTGATGATGACCTCCACGCCTTTTTCAAAGGCCTCTCTCATCCCGGGCAACGCTTTGCTGCCGAGACGGGCGAGCGTGTACATCTCACCGAGCGCATAGGTCGCGATGCCGTGCTCGTAGGTGCCAGCGCCGCCTTTGCCGCCTGCCCAGCCTTCGGAGAAAATGCCGTGAGGGTTTTTTTTGCCCAGCTCGATGAGGTACAGGATTCCTTTGGTGACGTTCTCACCGTAGAAAGGTGAATCAGGTGTCTCACAGCGTCCGAGATAGCAAAGAAGCGCAAGACCGGTCATCGCGGATTTATTTGCGCGGCCCCAGGAGCCGTCGGCGTTTTGTTTGGTCTTGAGCCAGGCGAGAGATTTTGTGACAGCAGCCTCGCACTCGGGCTTGCCACCGGTCTGGCGGAGTTTTTCGAGGCGCTCCGTCGCGCTGCACCGGCTGCGCATCGAGGGAGGAAGACTGACGAAGCCTGATTGCGCGCCCATGCCCATGCCGCTGCCGAATCCACCACCAGCTCCGCCTTTGCCAAAGCCGCCGCCGCCCATCGAGCCGCCCATCATGCTGCTCACGTCCGGCACGTCGAGCATGTCGGGAGGAGCTTCGGGCAATGAGATCGCCGCGTTCTGGCTGTTGCTCACCACTTTGCGCATGGGGATGCTCTTGCTGATGGTCTTGCGCTTCTTGTTCTGCACCTTGTGCTTCATGTCATCGCTGGCCTGCTGCCCTTGCTGGCTGCCGCCGCCGGGGAGGAAATCCACCTGCTTCTCCACCGCCTGCACCGCGAGCACGATCATGCCGGCAATGATGAGAAGACCCGCGTGGATGGCGATGCTCAGGGTGAGGGAGCCACCGCCGATTTTT
>JANPIW010000144.1:0-2908 GCA_031425215.1 Verrucomicrobiaceae bacterium | reverse complement strand
ACATCTCGTGCGTGGACTCCCGAACGCTCGAACCTCTCGAAGTGACGAACGCTCACGGCCTCATCGCGCTGGCGGTGCATTTCGGCAAAGCGCGGCTGATCGACAACATCGAGCTGCATCAGGTCTAGCAGCCCGAGCCATCGTCGTGTAGGTGGCGCGCGTGGCCAATGAAACTACAAATGCCGCCCCGTTCCCCACAAGAGCCGCGCCGCCAGCGAAGAATTCAAAAACATCCCGCGTCACATCGCCATCATCATGGATGGCAACGGCCGCTGGGCGAGAGAGCGCGGCCTCCCGCGCACCGAGGGGCACCGCGCCGGCGCGGACTCCGTGCGCGAGATCACCGAGGGCTGCGGCGAGCTGGGCGTGGAGTTCCTCACGCTCTACGCCTTCTCCTCGGAGAACTGGAAGCGCCCGCCGCGCGAAGTGGCCGCGCTGATGAAGCTGCTGGAGCAATTCCTCAAACGGAAGACACCCGAGATGATGCAGCAGAACGTGCGCCTCCAGGCCATCGGCCGACTGCACGATCTGCCCAAATCCTGCCAGGACCAGCTCCACCGCTCCATCGAGACCACCTCGCAAAACTCCGGCCTCACCCTCATCCTTGCCCTCAGCTACGGCGGCCGCGAGGAGATCATCGACGGCGTCAAAAGCCTGATCGAAAGCGTGGAGAAGGGCCACCTCGACAAGGCGATGATCGACAACGACATCTTCGCCAAGCACCTCTACACCCGCTACTACCCCGACCCCGACCTGCTCATCCGCACCTCGGGCGAGATGCGTCTCTCGAATTTCCTCCTCTGGCAGCTCAGCTACACCGAGTTTTACATCACCCAGAAATTGTGGCCCGACTTCCGCAAGCCCGATCTCCGCGACGCGATCCGTTCTTTTAATGACCGCCATCGGCGCTTCGGCGGTGTGTGAGGCCAGGCCAGCGCTGCTTCATGCCGCGTCAGACGATCAACATGCAGTCGCCGTAGCTGAAGAAGCGGTAGCGCTCGCGGATGGCCTCGGCGTAGGCGCGCTTGATCGTGTCGCATCCGGCGAAAGCGCTTACGAGCATGAGGAGACTGGATTTTGGCAGATGAAAATTCGTCAGCAGGCCGCTGATGACTTTGAACTCGAATCCAGGCGTGATGAAGAGATCCGTGCTCCCGGCATCAGCGATGATGCGCCCGTCCTTCCGCGCGATGCTTTCGAGCGTGCGGCAGGCGGTGGTGCCCACGGCGATGACGCGTGAAGCTGCGTTGATCTTCTGCGCGGCATCCTCGCCCAGCGAGTAATGCTCGTGATGCATCACATGATCCGCGATGCGCTCCGCCTTCACCGGTTGGAAGGTGCCCACGCCGACGTGAAGCGTGACAAAGGTATGAGAGAGCTGCTCCAGCACATCGGGCGTGAAGTGCAGGCCCGCTGTCGGCGCGGCGATGGAGCCTTCCTCGCGTGCGAACACGGTCTGATAACGCTCGCGATCCGCAGGCTGATCTTCGCGGCCCATGTAATGCGGCAGCGCGAGATGTCCGTGGCGCGCTTCATCCACGGCGCGATTCCACTGGATGACGCGCTCGCCGTTTTCGAGAATCTCAATCACTGTGCCGCGCGCATCGCCGATCTCGATGGCCGCGCCGAGGCGGAATTTTTTTCCTGGCCGGATCATGCAGCGCCACCGCAGAGGTGTGATGGCTTCGAGCCTGAGCACCTCGCGTGTGCCGTCGGCGGAGAAGAAACGCGAGGGCACGACGCGAGTGTCGTTGAGCACGAACAGATCGCCGGTGCGCAAAAAGCTCTCCAAATCGCGGAAGCTCCAATGCTCGATTTCGCCTGTGATGCGATGCACCACCATCATGCGCGAGGCATCACGATCCGGCAGCGGCTCGCTGGCGATCAACTCGTGCGGCAGATGATAATCAAAGTCGGCGGTGAGCATCGGAAGTGATTGGGCGGCTCTGTTCTGTAGTCCCGCCTTCAGGCGGCCAAGGAGTGGACGATGGACATTGTCCTGACCGCCTGAAGGCGGGACTACAGAACTTCAAGAGCGCTCAGCAAAACACCTCGCCGACATCGGCCTTGAGTCCCGTCACCGGATCGATGGCCACACCTTCAGAGAAGGTCTTGGGCCGTTGTCCTGGGACATAGATCGTGATGGTGCGCAGCGGTGGCACCACGACCCAGCAGGTCTTCACGCCATTGGCGAGATAGTGCTCCACCTTTTCCATCACCTCCAGCGAGCCTTGCTGTGGAGAGAAGATTTCGACGGTTGTGAGCGGAGGAGTGGTCTCGCGCACCACGTCATTCTGCCAGTCCACCGGGCGCCTGGCATAGATAGAGAGATCGGGCGTGTAACGCCTTCCTGCGAGTTCGAGCGCAAGTTCGCTGAGCACCTGAAAGCGGCCAGATTTGGCAAACTCGACAACCAAGTTGGCTTGAGCCAAAGAGTGATTCAAACTCGGCATGGGCTTTTTCCTTTCCTCCTCATAAGTAAGCGGGCGGTCGATGACAGTGGTGCTCATGGCGCAGAGGATAAGGCTCGAAGAAGAACATGGCAAGCCGCCTAAATCGTCATCGCGGAGTAACCGCCATCGACAACCATCTCGTGGCCGGTGATGAAGGAGCCACCGCTGCCCGCGAGCAGCAGCGCGGCGGCGACAAGCTCGCGCGCGACGCCAAAACGGTTCATCGGGGTGTGGCCCATGATTTTGGCAACGCGATCCGGGGTGAGCACTTTTTTGTTTTGCTCCGCAGGGAAGAAGCCGGGGACGAGTGTGTTCACGCGGATGCCCAGGGGCGCCCACTCGCGCGCGAGGTTTTTGGAGAGGTTGTGGACAGCGCCTTTGCTCATCGAGTAAGTGAAGACGCGGGAGAGCGGCGTGAGGCCGGACATGGATCCCAGGTTGATGATGGACGCGGG
>JANPIW010000143.1:0-3238 GCA_031425215.1 Verrucomicrobiaceae bacterium | reverse complement strand
TGCTTTGGCACGCAGCCGGTGCCTGGCAAATGGACTTGGGAAAACGGCCAGCGTGAGAATGCGCCGATTGGCTTTCGTTGGTCGGACGATGACGGGCACACCTGGTCGGAGACAAAGCTGATCGCGCCGGTGAATGATCCCGGCTTCAAAGGCATGTCCGTCATGCGCATGACGGAGACGGATGCGGGCACATGGCTCCTCGGATCTCATTTGGCGGATTGGTCAGTGAAGCCTTTCACCACACAGCAGTATCTCCTGTGCTCCGAAGACAAAGGCGCGACGTGGACCGTGCTGCCAGGTGAGCGTCCCAAAGGCTGGATCGCTGAGGGCTTCAATCGCATGGATGAAGGCCGCCCGCTGAATATTGGCGGCGGCCGTGTGCTTGCCATGTCGCGCACGCCGCAGGGGCATCTCTTCACCGCGTGGAGCCAGGACGACGGCAAAACGTGGACCGACCCAGCGGCGAGCACACTCGTGCATCCTGACGCGCCGCCGATGTTGTTTCCGCTGTCGGATGGAAAGACGCTCGTCGCCTTTCATCACAACAAAGTGCCGGCCACCGGCAATGGCGAACTCAGTGACAAGGCCGAGCTGATGAAAATGCGCAGCGAAGTATGGGCCTCGCTCTCCACTGATGAAGGCCGCACCTGGAGCGCGCCACGCTTCGTGCTCGCGAATGCCGTCGCTCCGATCCATGCCGTCTCCGGCTTCAACTCGCAGTGCTCCTACATCGATGCCTTCACCGAGGACGGCGTGCTGCACCTCTTCATGCCGCATCGCTGGCAGCAGGTGCTTCATCTCACGCTCAAAGAGGATGCGCTGACGCATCTGCCATCGCAGGCGTTCATCAAGAAGCTCGCGGCTGCCAGCCCGCCGAAAGCCGACACGAAACAGCCGGATGCGTTTTTTGCGAAACTCGGATTCACCAACGCACAGAGCTTGCGCCTTCCCGCCGTGATCTCTGATCACATGGCTCTGCAAGCCGGCAAACCTGTCACCATCTGGGGTTGGGCCAACGATGGCGACACCATCCGCGTCACCTTCGCCAATCAAACGAAGACCACCACGGCCACGAACAGCCGCTGGTCCGTGAAGCTCGATCCCATGCCCGCGAGTGCTGAGTCTCGTGAACTCATCGTCAGCAGCCAGCTCAAATCTCAGATCACAAATCTCAAATGCTCCGACGTGCTCGTTGGCGAAGTGTGGCTCGCGTCCGGCCAGTCGAACATGGCGATGCAGATCAATGGCAAGTTGCACGGCAAAGTGGACAACGCCGATACTGAAGTCGCCGCCGCGAAGCATCCAGAGATCCGCGTTTTTGTGCATGACGCGCCGTTAGCCATTTATGAGCTGCCTGAGCCTGACGATGAACTCGCGCAGAATCGTCCCGGCAAGTGGCGCGTGTGCTCGCCTGAGACGGTGAGTGACTTCTCCGCGATGGGCTACTTCTTCGCCCGCGATCTGCTGACCGAGATCAAGCAGCCCGTCGGCATCGTGACCGCCGCTGTCGGCGGCACGCCGATTGAAGCGTGGACGAGCCTGTCCGCGCAGCAGGCCGTGCCCGATTTCAAACCGCTGCTCGATGACTGGGCAAAGCGCCTCGACGGATTCGTGCCCGAGGCCGAGCAGAAGAAATTCCTCAATGCCAAAGCCGCGTGGTTGAAGACACGCCCCGCTGCGCTCAAAGCCGGACAATCCGCGCCCAAAGCGCCGTCGCCGTTCAAGAACCTGCAAGTCATGAAGCCCGGCGGCCTCTTCGCGAGCATGATCGCCCCGCTCGTTCCTTACACAATGCGCGGCATCATCTGGTATCAGGGCGAGCGCAATGCGGCGGGTCCGTTCACCGGATTGTATGGCGCGCAGCTTCAGACGCTGATCGTCGACTGGCGTGCGCGCTGGAATGACGAGTTCTACTTTGCCTGGGTGCAGATACCGGCGTTCGCCGCGCCGCAGAAACTCCCCAGCGAACCCACTGGCTGGGGCGTGTCCGTGCGCGACGGCATGAGACGCGCACTGCGGGTTCCGCACACCGGCATGGCCGTTACCATGGACATCGGCGATCCGAAGCAAGGCCACCCGACGAACAAAAAGGACTTCGCCTCGCGACTCTCCCGCGTCGTGCTGCATGACGTGTACCAGAAAGACATCGCGCTCTGGTCAGGCCCGCTCATCAAATCCGCCGAGATCGCCGCTGGTCACATCACGCTCACCTTTGATCAGGCGACCGGTCTCAAAGCCAGGTCCGGCGCACTCGAAGGCTTTGCCACTGCCGGCGATGACAAGAAATTCGTCTGGGCCGATGCCAGGATCGAAGGCGACAAAGTGATCGTCTCCAGCACCGAGGTCAAAGCTCCCAAGGTCGTGCGCTATTCGTGGGCCGCCAATCCCAAAGGTAATCTCGTCAACGCGGAGAATCTGCCCGCCTCACCCTTCGGCACGGATTAACCACGCCAACTCATGAAGCGCCTCGTCTGTTTTCTTTCGTCATTCGTCATTCTGCATCCGTCATTTGCCGGGCAGCCACTCAACGTGCTCTTCATCGCTGTCGATGACCTGCGCCCGGAGCTCGGCTGCTACGGCGCGGCGCACATGAAGACACCTCACATAGATCGGCTCGCGGCATCGGGGATGCTGTTTGAGCGCGCCTATTGCCAGGTGGCGGTGTGCAATCCCTCGCGCAGCAGCGTGCTCAGTGGTTCTCGGCCTGACACGACGGGCGTGCTCGACAACCAGCACTTCATGCGGACGAACATGCCGGATGTGGTCACGCTGCCGCAGCATTTCAAAAACCACGGCCACACCAGCCTCTCGCTCGGCAAAATCTTCCACCACAGCGAGCGCGAGCCGGGGGATGATCCGCAATCGTGGAGCGAGCCGTCGTGGTATCACGGCGTGCCGTACAGGCACTGGTTCAGGAAGGAAGCGCTCGATGAGATCAAGCGACTCAACGCTCTGCCAAAAGACCAGCAGCCGAAAAAAATCCGCCCCGCTCACTTTGAGGCCGCTGACCAGCCCGATGATGTCTATCCCGATGGCCAGACCGCCGCCAAGGCCATCGAAATACTTCAGCATCTCAAAGCCGCGGCAAAACCATTCTTCCTCGCCGTCGGTTTTGTGAAGCCGCATCTCCCTTTCACCTGCCCGCAGAAGTACTGGAATCTTTATCCGGCGGAGTCGATCCAGCTCGCACCGAATGCAGGGCGCCCGAAAAACGCGCCCGAACCAGCCTTTCACAACA
>JANPIW010000142.1:0-6300 GCA_031425215.1 Verrucomicrobiaceae bacterium | reverse complement strand
CCGGAGCCGCGCTCGTGCAGGTCTATTCCGGCCTCGTGTTCAGAGGTCCGGGATTGATCGCCGATGTGCTGCGCGCGATTGCGTGAGTGGTGCCCGGGCGTCTCGTTCAGTGCTGCTCCAGAGCCGGGATCACTCCAGTTGAGCACTTCACCGGGCAGCTTTGAAAATCCGGCACGAGCTGGCCCCACATCTTCTGCACAGCCTGCGCCAGGAGATGCACATCACCACGCGCATCGTGGCGCCGCACACCATGGCAGGAAAGCCCCAGCCGTTCCAGCACCGCATCCAGCCCATGCCCGCCGCGCCCGCCCCAGATTTTCCGGGAGAACGCGCGGGAGTCGATCACGCTCGTCGGCCGCACCGGCAGCGCATGACGCGCGCAGTTTTCCGCGATGAAGCGCATGTCAAACCCCGGCCCGTTGTGCGCGATCAGCGTCGCGTCCTCACTTCCAATAAAGCGTGTGAACCCCGCCAAAGCCTCCACTACGGAGGGTGCCTGGGCGACGTGAGCATTCGTGATCCCCGTCAGCCCCGTTATGAAAGAAGGCACACGGTGTTGAGGCCGCACAAACGAATCGAAGCGCTCGCCAGAATCCCAACTGCCCACCCGCACCTTCACCGCAGCGATTTGGATGATTTCGTTGTGATAGGGCGACAGGCCGGTGGTTTCGAGGTCGAAAATGATGAGGTTCATGGTGTGCTCACAGCGCCATAGCGGGAAAGATGGTTCGATGTGGCATCGACGAACAACTCACACAAAGCAGAAGAGGCAGAAGCAGATGAATCAGCAAACGATGCTTAGGCGACCGCTTGGATTCCTGTGCAAGCATTTGAATGTCCATCAACTTGGATTGTTACACCGTCACCACATCCGCCTCCCCGCCCTCACCCTTCACTTCTTCATCCTCCGAAACAACTGTCGCCACGTCCTGGATGATCTCGCCTTCTTTGAGGTTCATGAGTCTTACTCCTTGGGCGTTGCGGCCGGTTTCGCGGATGCCTTTTTCGCCGCCTGCTCGGATGCGGACGCTTTGGCCTTTGCTGGTCATGAGCATGAGTTCGTCGGACTCATTCACGGCTAGTGCTGCAACGAGTTTGCCGGTTTTTTCGGTGACGTTCATGGTGGTCACGCCTTTGCCGCCGCGATTGGTCAACAGGCGGTACTCATTGAACGCGGTGCGTTTACCGAGGCCATTTTCGCTGACCACCAGCAGCATGGTGTCGGGTTCATTGGTGATGCAACTGACGAGGAAGTCGCCTTCTTCAAGGTTGATGCCGCGCACGCCGGCGGTGTTGCGGCCGATGGGGCGGAGGTTGGGTGAGGCGGGATCATCGCCGGTCTCGTGGAAGCGGGCGCACATGCCCTCGTGGGTGACGAGGCAGATTTCTTTGTTGCCGTCGGTTAGCACGACATCGACGAGGTCGTTGCCTTCGTCGATCTTGATCGCGACGATGCCGCCTTTGCGGTAGTTCTTGAACTCCTCGAGCGCGGTCTTCTTCACGGTGCCGTCTTTGGTGGCGAAGAGGACGTACTTGTCGGCGGCCCACATGGCATCGTCTTCGGCACCCTGGGCTTCGAGGATGAGCACGGCGGCGATTTTTTCGTCGGGCATTTGGATGACGGTTTTCACGTCGTCTTTCTCCTTCGTGATCGTGTGCGCGGGGCGGAGGTCGAGGAGGTTTTTGACGCTGCGCCCTTTGCCGGTGCGCGGGGCCTCGGGGAAGGCGTGGACGCGCTCGACGAACATGCGGCCCGTGTTCGTGAAGAAGAGGAGGAAGTCGTGCAGGTGCGCGCTGAAGAGATGTTCGACGAAGTCGGCTTTGTCCTCGTCGGTGGCGGCCTCGCGAGTCTCCATGCCTTTAAGTCCCTTGCCGCCGCGGCCTTGCACTTTGAACTCGGCGGTGGGCGTGCGCTTGATGGAGCCGAAGTGCGTCATCGTGACGATGGTGGGGTCGTTCGGGATGAGGTCGATGGAGAGGATCTCGCCCTCGACGACCTCGATGCGCGTGAGGCGCGGCGTGGCGTGCTGGGCTTTGATGGCGCGAAGTTCCTCTTTGATGATGGTGAGGACGCGGTGCTCGTTGGCGAGGATGTCGAGGAGGTCGGTGATGGTGGCGAGGACGGCGTCGTACTCGGCCTTCACTTTGTGGCGCTCCAGGCCGGTGAGCTGGTAGAGGCGCAGCTCGAGGATGTCCTCGACTTGTTTCTCGGTGAAAATGTAGCGTCCGTCCTGAATGCTGGGCTGGCCGCGAATGAGGATGCCGAGCTGCTCGGCGGTGGCGGTGGGAAAGGTGTAGGCGCGCAGGCCGGCGCGTGCCTCGTCGCGGTTTTTGCTTTCGCGAATGATGCGGATGAAGTCGTCGAGATGACCGAGCGCGAGGAGGTAGGCTTCGAGTCGCTCAGCTTGTATCTCTGCTTTGCCGAGGAGGAATTTGGTGCGGCGGATGATGACCTCGCGGCGATGCTCGATGTAGCAGGCGATGGCGTCCTTCATGCTGAGCACGCGGGGGCGGCCGCCGTCGATGGCGAGCATGTGCGCGCTGAAGCTCGTCTCCAGCTCGGTGTGGCGGTAGAGATTGTTCAGCACGACCTGCGCGCGCGCGTCGCGTTTGAGATCGACGACGAGGCGTGACTTCTCATCCGACTCGTTGCGCACACCGCTGATCTCGGGGATGATTTTTTCGTTGGCGAGCAAGGCGATGCGTTTCTCCAGCTCGGCGCGGTTCACATTGAAGGGGATCTCGGTGATGACGATCTGTTCACGGTTGCCGTTCTCGACGATCTCGGCGACGCCGCGGATGCGCATGGCGCCGTGGCCGGTTTCGAGGTAGTCGCGAATGCCGGCGGTGCCTTGGATGGAGCAGCCTGTGGGGAAGTCGGGGCCTTTGATGTGCTCCATGATCTCCGTGGTGGTGATCGCGGGATTGTCGATCTGCGCGCACACGGCGTCTATTACCTCGCCGAGATTGTGCGGCGGCATGTTGGTGGCCATGCCGACGGCGATGCCTGTGCCGCCGTTGACGATGAGGTTTGGAAATGCGGCGGGAAACACGGACGGCTCGGTGAGTCGCTCGTCGTAGTTAGGCACGAAGTTGACCGTGTCCTTCTCCATGTCCTGCATGAGCGTGCCGCCGAGATGCGTCATGCGCGCCTCGGTGTAACGCATGGCTGCGGGTGGATCGCCTTCGACGGAGCCGAAGTTCCCCTGCGGATCGATCAAGGTCTCGCGCATCGCCCACTCCTGGCCCATGTGAACGAGCGTGGGGTAGATGACGGCTTCACCGTGCGGATGGTAGTTACCCGAGGTGTCGCCCGCGATTTTCGCGCACTTCACATGCTTCTTCGGCGGATAGAGCGAAAGCTCGTGCATCGCGTAAAGGATGCGGCGCTGGGAAGGCTTGAGGCCATCACGGACATCCGGCAGCGCGCGGGAAATGATGACCGACATCGAGTAGTCGAGGAACGAGTTTTTAACTTCGTCAGCGACGGAGATGGGCTGGATGGCGTGGGGGTTGGGGTCTTCGGGCATGGCGGGGAGGTTGGACGGTGGGCGGTAGGACGGTAGGTGGGTGGGGAGTGCTCAGTGCTTAGTGCTCACTTTGGAGGAGTGCTCGGACGTAGGCCGGGTGTGGCGAGAGCCCGCCCGGCTGTGTGTGGTGTCCGAAGTCTTTACGCGTTCGATTGCAACACCAGCCGGGCGGTGCTGCGAAGCGCGTGGTTGGAGAAATGGCATCTCTCGCGCAGCACACACCCGGCCTACGGCTTGTCGGGTGCTCTGGCTGGGAGCAGCATTCGGAGGCGCGGAGCGCTTTGTACTGCGGCAGCCTGCTGCCGCTTTTTCAAGCCAGCCTGCGGGCGTCGGAGGTGAAAAAATGCGGGATGGAGTTTGTGGCTTCGCAGTCGCGGAAGCGGTCTGGCGAAGGGGCGCTGTTTGGCGTTCGACGGCAGCAGGCTGCCTGTGAAAAGCGGCAGCAGGCTGCCGCAGTACAAGGAAGCGCTGCGCGCTTCGGGGAATGCGTTGTGGCGTCGGGGAAATCATGTGGTCGATCATGCGAGGTACATGGCTCCGTTCTCGACGTACAAGACAAGGCTCTCGGAGCAGTCGAGGCAGCGGAAGTGGGTGGAGCCGATGGTGAAGTCCTGGCTCTCGTGGTGATGGCCGAACAGCCAGATTTCGGGCTGATGGGCTTCGAAACTTGGATTGCAACAGCGTCGCTGTAGCCGATGGACGGAAGCCGCCGAGTTCCATCGGGCCGTGATCAATGAAGAGGGATGATGGCGCGTCGTGTGTGACCATGAGCCTAGGCTTGGCGGTCACATAGGCATCGCGGCCTTGCGCGGTGCTCAACTCTTCCTCGCGCCACCAGCTCACGCCTTCGACGCGGAAGTTTTGATCAATGGACCACGCTCCCGAAACCCAGAACATGAACTCGTGCCGACCCCAATCGCCGAGGTGGCGGGGATGATTCTGGCAGAGAAAAGGATTGTCGTGATTGCCACGGATGAACCAGAGGTCATCACGGCTGCGGATGAATCTGGCGTCCTCGTCCGCGCGGATGAAGCCGATGCCCATGTCTCCCACCTGCACAACCGGGTGGCCGGGCTTGGGGAGGTCTTGGAGACGTCCGTGGATGTCGCCGACGAAAGTCCAGAAGCCACTTAGATGAGGAAGTCCGACGGACAATTCTTGCGACGAATGGCCTGGTCTGGCGCTCATTATCTCCTCACGATCCAGCAAGCCGAGTGTGCGCCTGTTCGCTGCCAGCGCAAACTGCTCATCCTCGGTCAGTGAATGGAACTCGCGATTCATTTGCTCTTCGTCTTCGCGGCAGCACTTCGCAGATAGTTGCGGGAAATGTTTCCAGTGGCCTTGTATCTGTCGTGGCACGCCATGCAGGATTGCAGTTTTCCTGACTCAACGAGTTTGCCCGTGCTATCGATGACGCCGTACTCCCAATCGCCGTGATCGCGGTTGTAGCCTGTCGCCATCTTCTTCATGAAGGTGATGAGTTCTAGCTTTGTGGCTTCTGCATCCTGATACTTGCCTTTGGCAACTACACTGCCTTCTGGATAAACAGCCGCACCCTTTCGGATCGGAGCAGCAGCTTTATCATTTGTGAACACGACGGCATATCTATTGCCATGAGGATCGATCAGCTTCTTTTGCTCACCGTTGGTTTTGTCGATATAACTAGGTGTGGAGCACAACAATGCCAGCGTGTCACTCATCAGGATGGGCTGGGGCGTTATGACGATTGCATCGCCTTTGATCAGGCTGCTCAATTGCTGCGGAATCGCGATGTCAGCGCTGAATAAACACTCGGCAGCAGAAAGGGCTGCCGCCGTGCAAAGGATGAAGATGGTGAACCTGCGAGTTCTCATCACACATCCAGGTTCCGCACATTCAGCGCATTCTCCTCGATGAAGTGCTTTCGCGGTTCGACCACGTCGCCCATGAGGATGGTGAAGATGCGTTCGGCCTCTTGCGCGTTGGTTTCGTCGAGTTTGATTTGGAGCAGCGTGCGCTTGTTGGGGTCCATGGTAGTCTCGAACAATTGCTTGGCGTTCATTTCACCGAGGCCTTTGAAGCGTTTAATCTCCATGCCGCGTTTGCCGATCTCCATGACCTTGTCCAGGATGCCGGGGATGCTGAAGACGGGGTGGGTCTTGGCGTTTTCGCCTTCGCCTTCAATGACTTCGAACAGCGGCTTGTCCTGGCTGCTGAAGTGATCGACGTGCAGGCCCAGCTCGTCGAGCTGCTGGAAGCGGCGTTTCATGCCGTGCGCCTCGTGGATTTCGATGAGGCGGGCGCGACGCGTGGTTTTGGGCGCGCTGCCGCTGCCGTTTCCATTTTCGTTTCCATTGCCGTTCGCTTCGGCGGGCGCGTCAGCGCGGGCGAAAAGATGGAGGTCGGTGTTGTCACGCGCGAATGCGGCGAGCTGCTCGTTGCCGAGTAGGTAGTGGACGTGCTCCTCGTTGCCTTCGCGAATCATGACGAGGTTGTGCGGTAGCGTGCCGGTGGCTTCGTCGCGGGCTTGGAGGTAGTGCTCAAAATCGCCGCCGTGACGACGGATGATGTCGGCGAATCTGGCAACGGGGACGAGCAGCTCGAGGATGGACTTCAAACGATCGGCCTCAACCTTGCTGCCGTCGGCGATGTTGCGCAGGCTGATCTCGCCCGATCCCATTTCGAGGAGCATGGCGTTCATCTCTGCGTCTCTCTGCACATAAACCTCGCGCTTCTTGCGCGTGACCTGATCCAGCGGCGGCTGGGCGACATCTAAGTGACCGAGCTTCAC
>JANPIW010000141.1:0-3151 GCA_031425215.1 Verrucomicrobiaceae bacterium | reverse complement strand
CGCGTCGACGCGATCGCCCGATCGAAGAATGGATGCAGCGCCGGGACCTGCTCGGCAAAAGGCTTCGCAGCTTGTTGCGCGGCGAGCTTTTCGAGAATGACAAAGTCCACCACATCCTCGGGCGCGAGATCAGCGGCATGAGCCGCAGCATCTAGCATGGCCACAAATGATAAAAACAGCGCAAAGAATCGAGGTTCAAACATGGGGACAAACGAGGTAAAGGGCGCGTAGGGTGCATGTGGCGTGCCAACAGTCAACCCTCGCGCAAGTGGGCACGAAATATGGTCGTCAAACGATCCTGTGCCCGTGTTGGGCCACAAAACCCTCCATCACTTCAAAGGCTTGCCGCCTTCTTTGAACGCGTAGAGATGCGTGTGAGTGCTGATGTAGAGCACGCCGTTCGCCGCGGTGGGCGTGCCCATGATGGAGCTGGGGAACTCGATTGAGGCTATCTCCTTCAGCTCCTTGCCCTCGGCGAGGATGAACAGCTCGCCCTCCTCGTTGCCCAGATAGACTTTGCCATCAACGATGAGCGGATTGCTCCAGATGTGGCCCTTGGTGTCGAACTTCCAGTACTCCTTGCCGGTCTTCGCGTCGAGGCAGAACAGGCGTCCCGTGTAATCGGGCACATAGACGAGGCCGTCCTTCACCGCCGGGGTGCTGATGGTGCGCTCGATGCCTTTGAAGGTCCACGCGGGTTTGTCGGTGAGATCGCCGCTGTCTTTTGGGTCAATGGCGCTGAGCATGCCCACGCCTTCGCCATGCTCGGGGTCCTGGCCGATGGCGATGAAGACGAGACCTTCTGCATATACAGGCGTGCTGATGATCTCGCTCGGACCGTCAAACTCAGCGTATTTGCGTTTCTCGCCCTTCTCATCCAAGCGGTACTCTTTCGGGCAGGCGTTGTATTTCCATCTCACGGGCAGCTCGGAGATTTCATCGTCGATCTTCACTTTCTCCGCAGCGGTGCCCAGACCGTAAATCCACCCGTCGCCCGCGCCGAATATGATCTGCGTCTTGCCGTCAACCGTCGCAGCGCAAGGCGAGGCCCAATTGCAGTGCATGATGTTCTCGCTGATTTTCAAATCGGCAGGAATCTCGGCCTCATACTTGCCGGTCTCAGCATCGAGACAGACGAAGCTCGGTGCTTGCGGCGCGGGGAGGTTCGTGTGGCTCCAGTCCACGCCGTTCGATGTGGCAGCGTACACTTTGCCATCGACCACGAGCGCGTAGTTCGAGGCGATGTTGTGCGGGAAAACGCCCAGCTCTTTGCGCATGTCGTAAATCCAGAGGATGTCAGCGTCTGTACTGTCCACGACGACGGGTGTGGTCTTGCCATCCTTGTCTGCCACGGCCATGTAAATGGCCTCATCCTGGAAGCCCTGGTTGCCGTCCTCCATTCCTTTCGTGTCGATGCACATGATCTCGCAGCGGTTCGTGATCACATAGCCTTTGTCGCCGACGATGGTCGGCGTGGAGCACATGCCGAGGAATTCCCAGTCGCTCACCTTCCCTGCTCCGAGCTTTGGGCACGCGAGCTGCCATTTGAAGGCGCCCGTCTTCTCATCAAAGCACATGATCACGCCGCGATCTCCGATGTGCTTGGGGCTGCGCGGATTCTCATTGTTCGTGCCGAGGAAAATCTGGCCGTTCGAGATCGTGCAGGAGCCGTAAGCCTGCGAGCCGAGCTTGGCCACCCAGAGGCAGTTCTCCGTGGTGCTCATGTCGATCTCCTCGCTGCCCTTCTTCTTTTTGCCGGGGTTCATTTTGACCGGCATGTTTTTTTCGTTGGAGACAAAGTCACGCTCGTTCTTGCCACCCCATTGCGGCCAGTCGCCCGAGCCGGACCCGACTTTCGCGTCGGAAGGTTTGGTGGCAGCGACGGCTTTGTTGTCGCAAGAAGAGAGTGAGACTGCTGCTGCAAGAGCAAGCACAAGGGTGGCGGCGAGGGGTTTCATGGGATTCGTAAAACGGAGATTGAGTTTGGAATTTGCAGGTCAAAACAAGTCATTCATTCGGTGTCACCTTCACGTTGTCGATGAAGACACGCTTTTGGTTCTGGGGAGTGAAGCCGTAAATGCCGGGGGAGCCTTGGGTGTGTACGGGGCTGACGGGCGCCTCGATGGTCCATGCCGCTGGCTCGGGCTGGCCGCGCTCCCAGACTTTGGCGGACACGATGCCGGTGCCGTCACCTTTGTCCTTCACCTGGGTCTTGAGCGTGTACCATTTCTGCGGCTCCACCTTGAAGGGCGCGGTGCGCGTGAGGCGCTCGTAGTTCGAGCTGATCTCGACTTGGTTCGCGTTGCCCTTGAGCGCGATGAGATAGCGCTGGTTCACTAGGCCCACGTCGGATTTGCTGCGGCGGTTGCCATCCGTCATCACATCGGCCTGCACGGTGTAATTCTTCAAATCCGGCGTGCCGATGAAGACGGTGCCGCGCTGGAAGAGCAGACGGTCAAAGCTCTTGCCGAGCACTTTCTCGCCGCCCTGATCCATGACCTGGAATTTGAATCGCGCGCCGATCCATGGCAGCGGCGGGTAGGCAAACTTGTACGCAGGGTTCGCCGAATCAGCCGGGAACTCCTCGCCGATCTCAAACGCGGAGAAATCCTGCGCGAACGGCGGCTTCAGCATCACGCGACCACGCACCGTGCCGAAGATGCCTCCCTCAGTCGTCGCCTTGAACGCGCCCGCGCCAGCTTTCGCGTCGGCGTTCGCGACGAGTTCATTCGCCTCGTTGAACTTCGCGTCCTCGATCTTCGCCTTCACCTTCGCGGTCGGCGGGATGAAAGTCTCCCACGACGCGGTCTTCACCTCGCCCACGACATTGCCGTTTGCATCGATGGAGCGCAGCTTGAAGCTCGCTTTTCCGCCGGGATTCACGACGAACTCCGCCGGGATGATCTGCAACGAAGCCGCAGGTCCAGGCGTGGCTTTTGCGACAACGGGCACCTCGTCGAGCTTGGCGATCTTGTCGGCGATCTTGAAGCAATACAGATGCTCCGTCGTGTGGACATAGAGCTGGCCGTTGCACACGGCAGGCGAGCCGATGCAGTTGCCTTCCAGCTTGATCGCCTTCTCCTGCTTGCCCGTTTTTGCATCGACGACAAACAGGGTTCCCGCCATGAGCGGCGCGTAGATTTTTCCGTCC
>JANPIW010000140.1:0-14970 GCA_031425215.1 Verrucomicrobiaceae bacterium | reverse complement strand
TGCGCGCCCGCAGCCAGCGCACTGTCACATCGGGGAAGTCGGTGAAAAGGCCATCCACCTTTGCTTCATCAAACAAGAGCCGCATCAGCTCGTCTGCGGACTCGACCCACTTTGGAAGTTCATCGACGCGCAGTGTGTAGGGATGGACGACGAGACCGGCGGCGTGCGCGTCTGCGACCAGAGTGGTGATCTTGCGCTCAGCGCGGGTTTTGCCCGCGACGATACTCGACACGGCCGGGCCGATCCCATCGGCGATCTTTGCGATCTCTGCGAGACCTTCCCGGCTTCGGATGCGCACGAGATCATCGCCCTCGTCACTTTTCGCGCCGCCGCCCATGAGGAAAACAAGGCGGCCCTGCCACCACAGCTCGCTGCGGATTCGTTTCACCTCGGCCAGCTCGAAGCATTGGAGATAGCACGCGTCTTGTTTCGTCGCGTAACCATGCTTGCGCAGGATCGGCAGCACGATGGCGCTGATGTCGTGTCCTTCCTTGCGATGCCATGCTGGCGCTTTGATCTCGGGATACACACCCGCCACATGACCGGTGGAATGATTGAGGCCGGCAATGAAATCCAGCTCCTCCTCCAGCGTGGGGATTTGAAGTCTGCTTGTCGCGCCGCCGGGAAACCGTTTCGGAAAAACTTGTTTCCCCGTCTTCACATCCACGCGCTCGTTCACGCGCAACGACTTCAATTCCGCGAGAGTGAAATCCAGCGCATACCAGCGGCCATCGTCGCGCTTCCGGTCCGGGAAGCGCAGCGCGACATCGGTCACGGTGTCGATGTGCTTGTCGTGCAGCACCACAGGCACATTGTCTTTGGAAAGCACCACATCCTGCTCGATGAAGTCCGCGCCCATCGCATGAGCCATCGCCACCGCCTCAAGCGTGTGTTCAGGCACATAACCACTCGCTCCGCGATGGGCGATGACGAGGAGGTCGCCCGCGATTGCGAAGGATGAGAGCGAGGAGAGAAGGAAAAGCGGAGTGAGTCTCATGATTTAGGGCTGGCGGAATTGCTCTCGGTCCTGTGCCCGAGCGTCATCGCGATGAACGCGATGGTGAGCACGCAACATGCGATCATCATGGCGAAAACGCCGGTCCAGTCCCAGCGATCCGCGATCCAGCCGACGCCTGTGCCCGCGACGGCGGAGCCGAAGACGTAGCCGAAGAATCCCGTGAAGCCCGCTGCGGTGCCCGCTGCTTTTTTAGGCACGAGATCGAGCGCGTGGAGGCCGATCATCATGATGGGGCCGTAAATGAGGAAGCCGATGGCGATCAAGCACGCGACGTCGATCCAGAGCGGCCCGTTGCGATTCAGGCTGTAGGCGGCGACGGCCACGAGCGTGAGCGCCATGAAGATGATGGTCGCGGGAGCGCGGCGGCCTTTGAAGTAGCGGTCACTCATCCAACCGCAGAGAATCGTGCCGGGAATGGCCGCATACTCGAAGGCAGCCCATGCGAAGCTGGATTCTTTGAAGGAAAATCCCTTCGCGGTTTGCAGGTAGGTGGGAATCCAGTCCACCACGCCGTAGCGCACGAAATAGACGAACGCGTTCGCGATGGCGATGGCCCAGAGGAAGCGGTTGGGGAAGACGTGCTCCATGAATATCTCGCGAAAGCTCATGGTGCGCTCGTGCGCGGCGGAGTAGTCAGGCGGATAGTCGTCGCGGTGCTCCTCGATGGGCGGCAGGCCGCAGCTTTGCGGTGTGTCGCGCATCAGCCACAGCAGCAGCAGCGCGATGGCCACGCCGATGAATGCGTTGAAATAGAACTTCGCGCCCCAGTCGTGAAACAGGATGACACCGAGCGTGGCCAGCGCGGCCATGCTGCCGTTGCCGATATTGTGCGCCACATTCCACAGCGCGACGACGCGACCGCGCTCTCGTGTGCTGAACCAGTGAACCATCGTCTTGCCACACGGCGGCCAGCCCATGCCGTTCACCCAGCCGTTGAGCGATTGCAGCACGATCATCAGCGCGAGCGAGGCATACACCGCTTTCACAAAGCCGAACACAAACAGGATCGCGCACGAGAGCAGCAGACCGATAGGAAGGAAGAAGCGCGGATTGCTGCGGTCCGACACTGATCCCATCAGAAACTTCGACACACCATACGCGAGCGACAGCCCCGTCATCGCCGTGCCGAGCTGCGCCTTCGTGTACTCCGGGTGCTCCGCGAGGATGTCCGGGATCACGAGCGAGAAGTTTTTCCTCACCAGATAATAGCCCGCGTAACCGATGAAGATCCCCGCGAAGACCTGCCAGCGCAGGCGGCGGTACTCCGCGTCGGTGCGATCTGCGGGGAGGCGCTCTGCATCGGGCGCGGGCTTGAGGAATGAAATCATTGGTAGCCCGATGCTGGCAGAGGCGGCCTTGATTGGTCAACGGCGAGTTCAGCCAACCTCTGCCCGCGCGGCGCGTCATGGATTCTGGCCGCCACCTGCCGGGATGAGAATCTGGCTCGTGGATCCATCCGTGAAGGTGACGAGCACGATGAGCCGGCCGGTGCCGTCCATCACGGGCTGCTCCCACTGGCGGAACTCGGGATCATTACTGCCTGGAATGTCGAGATCAGCAATGGTTCTCGCGCCGAGCGAGGTGGTGATGCTGTCACTCGTGCGCAGCACGAGCGTGGGCGCGGCACCGTTGATGGAGCGCCAGATGCCTTTGTTGTTTGCCGCAGTGGTGCCGCCGCCGGTGGCGATGCCCACGAAGGCCAGCACCTCGGTTGTCGTCTGCCCTTGCACCGAGCCACCGACGGCGGGGTGGTCAATAAAGACGATGTTCGCACCTGCGATGCCGGGGGCCGGATCGTCGGACTTAATGAGCAGGCTCATGGTGCCGGAGATGTCAGTGAAGATGCCGAGTTTGTCGGCGGGATAGCCGGTGCTGCCGTCGCCATTGACATCGACCCAGGCACGCCAGGCGCCGTGGTTAAGGTTGTTGAGCCAGCCGCCCCAGATGTTGCCGACTTTTGCGGCGGCGCTCGGGAGGTTAAGGCCGGGGCGCAAAGCATTCGTGTCGCCGTGACGCAGGATGTTGGTGAAGCCGCCGGCGGCGGTGCCGCGCCAGATGCCGTCATTGCGCGCGCCGCCGGGATTGTCGCCACCGATGTTTAAATAGGCGTGGAAGGCCAAGGTGCCTGCGTCGCCCATGCTGGGCAGATCGAGAATGCTGAATGTGGTGGTGGTGCCGGGGGCGGATGCACCTGCGGAGAGCGCTCGCACGAGCGTGCCGCCGCGAGGTTGATAGAAGAGCGCGGAGCCGCCGCCGGGATTGAGCAGCGCGCCGAAAACGATGCCGCCCTGCGCGTCCATGCGCACGGCGCCGCTGAGGCTGCTGTTGAGCGCGCCAAAGGTCCCGCCTCCAGGCGCGGCGGCGTTTTCACGCGCGACGACCTGCACGGCTGTGATCGTCGGCCCCATGATGCTGGCGCGGAGCAGCGCGGTGTCGCCCCACACGATGGGGAGCGAGGAGCCTTGCTTCATTTGAATGGTGAACGCTGCCTCGCCTTCATCCGAGTCGATCTTCGCGGTGGCAAAGCAGCCGGAGCCGAAACGGCCCACGTTCATGCCCGCCACGCCAGGTATCGCGTCATCCTCGCGGATCAAGATTTGCAGGCCGGTGCTGCCCAGCTCACTCCACAGGCCGGTGTCGTTATCGAGCGTGGCGCGTGTGGGCGGCACACTGATGGCGCTGGGTTTGAGCGAGGCGAGGATGGTGACCTCCCCTTCGTCATTGATGGCGGGCACGTCGGGCAACATGCCAAAGAGCGCGCCGCCGGATTCGGGCGCGGCGTCGTTGGCGCGGACGAGCCGCGAGAGCAGTGTGCCGTTGTGTTTCCAGATGCCCTGGAAGTTCGCGTTCGGCGGCACATCGGTCACTCCGCCGACGCCGATCTCCAGCTCGCCAGGGAATACGATGTGCCCGTTGTGCGCAAGGAATCCGCCGCGGATCAGCTCGGCAAACTTGGTTCCATCACCCGCGCCGCTCGCATCCGGCGCGCTGGCGGCTGTGATGACGTCACCAAGGGAGGAGGCGACGGGCCTGGATGAGCCCGGAGGCGCGCCTATGATGATCTCGTCATACAGCCCGGTGCCGACGCCGTAGTTGTAAAGGTAGAGATTGCTCATGCTCGTGGATGCAGTGGAGCGAAATGGAAACGCGGTCTGGACCTGGGCGCCGTTGATCCAGATGTCATAAGTTTTTGTGGTCCAGTTGATGTTCTTCATCTCGATTTGGTACCAGGTGTCCGCTTGAGTGCCGGGGTGGCTATAAACGACACTCGAGGTAAAGAATTGAAGCGCTCCAACGATGCCGTTGAAGTAGGCGAAGACGATGCCGCTATTGGAAGTGGCGGCGGAATCACCGAGCACAAAGTAGCCCGTGGAATTTGTCATGCTTGGAGTCCTGACTCGCCATGACACATAGGAGGGCTGGCTGGCGGCAAAGGTGGCGGCGGCTCCCGTGTAGTGAGTGTTCGTGCCGGATATCCGTTGCAACGAAAGAAACGCCCCGCCCACAGGCGCACCGCTGGTGGGGAATGCGGCGGTATGGGTGGCATTGACGGCTGACCACCCAGCATTGGTAAATCCTGGACCTTCGAAGCCTTCGTAAAATGCGGTCGCCGTCGAGGGAGGCGCCCCCGTTCCACTGAGATTGATGTCGAACGGATTCTCATCCGCGTCATTGCTGGCGATGTGGATGGCCGCTGTCTTCGGTCCGGTGCTCGTGGGTGAAAAGCTCACCGTGAACGTGGTGCTGCCGCTCGGTCCAGCGACTGGTGCCACTGGGTTGGCTGTCACATTAAACATGGCCTGATCCGTGCCATCTTTGGTGATGGTCAGTCCGGTGAGATTGGCGGTGCCGGTATTCTTGATGGTGAAGACGAGGCTCGTGCTTCCGCCTGTGCCCACGGAACCAAAGCCCTTGGTGCCGCCATCCACGATGTTGGTGCCGACGGGCTGCTCGACGACGATCTCGGGAGCCGCGACAACGCCCGATCCCGTCAGCGCGATGTCGAAGGGATTTTCATCCGCGTCATTGCTGGCGATGTGCAGCGCGGCGGTGCGTGTGCCTGTCGTGGATGGGGTGAAGCGCACGGTGAAGGTGGTGCTGCCGCCGGGAATGACGGGAACCGTTGGATTCACTGTGACCAGATAGTCCGCCGAGTTCGCGCCGTCGATGGTGATGCCCAGGCCGGTCAGATCCGCCGAGCCAGTGTTGCGCACGGTATAGACCAGGATGGAGTTCGCGCCGGTCTCGACGGTGCCGAAGTTCGATGTTGAAACTCCGTCAATGAGGTTCGTCCCGGCAGGCTGCTCGACGGCGATCTCGGGGGCGACAGTGACCGTGGGGCTGATGAGCACATCCTCAATGGCCCAATGATCGAACGTGGCGCCGCTGTTGCTCAACTGACGCCAGCGGAAGCGCGTGGCAGATGTTTGCGCGGCGGCGGGAATGCCCACCACCACCGACTGCCAGACACGCGTGGTGTACGGACCGCCGATCTGCACAAATGTGGTGCCGTCGTTTGAATACTCCAGCACTGGCTCCTCACCCGCATCAGCGGTCTCCCACGGGTTGACGCTGTTTCCCAACGCGACCTTGAAGGACACGCCGCCTCCTGCTGTCGTGTTGAGCGGAATGGTCGTGGCAAAGCGGCTGCCGGTTCCATCGAAGTGAAGGCTATTGCCGGTGGAGCCTGCGCCAGCGGCCTGGCCTGCGGTGTTGGCGGTCACTGTGCCGCCAAAGGCGGACCAAAACGGCGTGTCGATGCCGGGATCGAAGTCGTCCTCGAACAGGATTTGGCTGGTGGTGCCACGCAACGTGATGTCGAACGGGTTTTCGTTCGCATCGTTGCTGGCTATGTGGAGGCTGGCAGTGCTGTTTCCATTAGCCGCTGGGGAGAAGCGAACCGTAAAGGTCGTGCTCCCCGCAGGAACCACGGGGGCTGTGGGGCTGGTCGTCACCGTGAAGTCCGCCGCGTTCGCGCCATCAATGGTGATGCCAAGACCGGTCAAGTCTGTGGTTCCAATGTTGCGCACGAGAATGGTGAGCGAGGTGTTTGTGCCAACTGCTGCATAGCCAAAGTTCACCGTCGAGCTTCCATCCACCAGCGACGTGCCAGCCGGCTGCTCCACCACGATCTCAGGCCCCACAATGGGTATGCCAACAGCCGTGATCGCATCACCCAGCACCGTCGTCCACGATGGATCAGAACCCGAGAACCAGTCGTATCCCAAATAAGCCACCGTACCATTCGTGAACACCGCTGTGCTGGTGCCGGACTGATACACCGGCATGGATCCTCCGGGCAGCGACGCAGTCGTTACAAGATAGGTCGCATTGAGCGCGGTGAGACTCGCCGGTGAATTGGTGAAGCCCGTCACCCCCCCGAGCTTGGGCATCGCTCCCGATGAGATGCTGCCGGAATCCACCAGCGCCCAGCCGCGAATCGAGTTCAGGAATACCTGGTCATTCGTTCCGCTGGCACCCATGACCACCATGCCTTTACCAGAGCTAAGCTGGTTGTTGATGGCCGTGATCGCAGCGCCCGAGAGCGCTGGCGTGCCGACCTCGAGTTCCGGAATGACGACGACCGTGTTTGCGAACGCAGCATTCCAATCCGCGTCCGTGATGCCGGTGAAGGTGTTCACCACATAGCCCAGATTCTGTAGCGATGTCTGCGTGAATGTCCCCTCTCCTGCCATATCGACATAGGATGTGTTGGCGAACATCGAAATCGTACCCGCTGACACAATCCCTGTCCCTGTCAGTGTGATGTCGAATGGATTTTCGTCCGCATCGTTGCTGGCGATGTGGATGGCTGCGGTCTTCGCTCCGGTGCTCGTGGGCGCGAAGTTCACCGTGAACGTGGTGCTGCCGCTCGGACCCGTCACCGGAGCGACTGGACTGGAGGTGACGGTGAACATGGCCTGGTCCGGGCCGTCCTTGGTGATGGTCAGGCCGGTGAGGTTCCCAACGCCCGTGTTCTTGATGGTGAAGGTGAGGCTGGTGTTGAAGCTGGGCGTCACGGTGCCGAAGTCCTTCGCGCCGCCGTCGGCGATGTCGGCTCCCGCTGGCTGCTCCACGACGATCTCCGGGTTCGACACGACGGCCGTGGCGGTCAGCGCGATGTCGAAGGGATTTTCATCCGCGTCATCGCTGCCGATGTGCAGCGCGGCGCTCTTCGGGCCGCCGGTGGCGGGATTGAAGGTGACGGTGAAGGTGGTGGAGCCGCCGCCGGTGATGACCGCGCCGACGAGCGAGGGGAAGGAGAAATCGGCGGCATCAGCTCCGTCATCCGCTATGCCACTAATGGTGAGCGGCTGAGTGCCGAGGTTTCGAATCGTGAAGGTCTTCGCGACCGGGATGCCCGTGGCGGTGGTGCCAATGTCAATCGCAGAAACTCCGTCGGCGAGAATGGTGGCAGCAGGCTGCTCGAGCTGAATCTCCTGCGCGATCACCGTCACACCAAGATCATAGACCCATAGCTCCGCGCCAGTGTCGGGTCCGGTCGCGGTAAAGAAAAGATTGCTGCCGACGACCATGAGGTTCGCGGGCGTAGAGCTGAGCGCGCCTGGTCGCACATCAGATGCCAATACGGTTCCTGCCGCAGTGCCATCGCTTTTCCAAAGCTCATTGCCAGGGACTGAGCTAAATGCGCGGAAGTAAACGGTACCGTAGGCGTTGACGAGTGAGGCGGGAGATGAACTGCTACCCGTTGCCTGGATGTCTCTCACGAGGACTGTGCCTGCGGTCGTGCCGTCGCTCTTCCACAACTCCGTGCCGTTGGTGACATCGGACGCCGAGAAGAACAACGTGCCGCTCACATTGGTCAAGCCGGCCGGCGACGAGCTGGTGGTGCCCGCAAAAATATCCCTCACCATCACGGTGCCTGCCGCCGTGCCATCGCTTTTCCATAGCTCTGTGCCGTTCACGCCAACTCCGTTCGTCGCGCTGAAGAACAGGGTGGTGCCGACGACCGCAAGGTTGGCGGGAGCCGAGCTGATCGTGCCGGCAATGATGTCGCTCACGATGACCGTCCCTGCGGCCGTGCCGTCGCTCATCCAGAGTTCGCTGCCGTTTGCCGTCGTCGTGGCGGAGAAAAAGAGAGTGCTGCCGATGACGCGCGTGTTTGCCGGCGAGGAGCTGGCGCTGCCTGGATTGATGTTGAGTACTTGCACCGTGCCGGCGGCCGTTCCATCGCTCTTCCAAAGCTCGACGCCGTTCGTGCCATCGTTCGCCGTGAAGAACAGCGAGCCATTGAGGTCTGTGAAGTTGGATGGGAACGAGCTGGTGGCAGCCACAGGATTGATGTTTGCCACCATCACCGTCCCGGCTGCGGTGCCGTCGCTCTTCCACAACTCGGTGCCGTTGACGCCGTCAGTCGCGGAGAAGTAGAGAGTGCCATTGATGTTGGCGAGATTGGCGGGCGAGGAACTCGCCGTGCCGGAGGAAATGTTGGCGACCATCACCGTGCCGGCAGCGGTTCCATCGGACTTCCAAAGCTCCGTGCCGCTGGTGGCATCAGACGCGGCGAAATAAAGCGTGGAGCCGATGACGGTGAGTCCGGTTGGGTTAGCGTTAGTGGCGCCGGCGGAAATGTCCCTCACCAGGCTCGAACCGGCCAGCGTGCCATCGCTCCGCCACAGTTCGGTTCCATTCACACCGTCGGACGCAGAAAAATAGACCACGCCATTCATCAAGGTGAGCAAGGTGGGGATCGCGCTGCCGGTGCCGGGAGTCATGTCTTTGATCAGGCTGGTGCCCGCGCCCGTGCCATCGCTGCGCCAGATTTCCGCGCCGTTCGTTCCGTCATTGGCGACAAACACCACCGCGCCGCCGACATCGACGAGCGCCACCGGTCCCGACCCGCCGGAACCTGGATTGATGTCCAGCACACGCACCGTGTTCGCCACCGTGCCATCGGTCCGCCACAGCTCGGAATCACCACCCGAATTGATCGCGGCAAAATAGATCGTGCCGTTGATGAGCGCGAAGTTGGTGGCCTGGGAGCCTGCTGCTCCCGGATTGATGTCCTTTACCATCACCGTGCCAGCCGTGGTGCCATCGCTCTTCCACAGCTCCGTGCCGTTCACGCCGTCTGAGGCATTGAAATAGAGAACGGACCCCGCAGCAAACAGGGATGCCGGCGTGGAGCCAAGCGTGCCCGGATTGATGTCCTTCACCTGCAAGGTGCCCGCCGCCGTGCCATCGCTCTTCCACAGCTCAGCGCCGGCAGCAGACGTGATGGCGCGGAAGAACAGAGTGCCGCCCATGTTGGCGAACACCACGGGTATCGATCCTGATGTGCCCGCACTGATGTCCTTGACCAGCACGGTTCCCGCCGCCGTGCCGTCGCTCTTCCACAGCTCGTTGCCATTGGTCGCGTCCGTCGCGGAGAAGAATAAAGTGGAGCCGATGGCGGTGAGATTGGCCGGGGTTGATCCCGTATTCGCCGTGGTGTGGATGTTGAGTACCAGCACGGTGCCTGCGGCGGTGCCGTCACTCTTCCAAAGCTCGGCGCCGTTGGCCGTCGTGTCCGTCGCGCTGAAAAACAACGTGGAGCCGACTGCGGTCAGATTCGTCGGATTCGAGCTGGAGCCGGATGTCGGATTGATGTTCAACACCATCACCGTGCCCGCCGTGGTGCCATCGCTCTTCCACAGTTCGACCCCATTGGCCGTCGTGTCCAAGGCCGAGAAAAACAGCATGCCCCCGAGATTGGCGAAGTTTGCCGGGCTGGAGTTTGTTATTCCAGAGGCAATGTCACGCACCATCACGGTGCCCGCATCGGTGCCGTCGCTCTTCCACAGCTCGATGCCGTTGGTCAGATTGGTGGCCGAGAAGTACAGCGTTCCGCCGATGACCAGGAGGTTCGCAGGAGAGCTGCTGGCCGAGGTCACCGCGATGTCCTTCACCATCACCGTGCCCGCCGCCGTGCCGTCCGTCTTCCACAGCTCCGTGCCAAAGTCCGCCGTGTTCGCCGCAAAGTAAGCGCTGCCGCCCATGAGCACCATGCTCGTGATGCCAGGGCTGGCGCCCGTTTGATTGATGTCGCGTGCCAGCTTGAGCAGCCCGGCTGGCGCGGAGCCGATGCCGGTGAGCATGATGTCGTAGGATGCCTCGTCCGCGTCGTCGTTATTGACATGCAGCACCGCCGCGCGCGCTCCGGTGGTGGATGGCGTGAAGGTCACGTCAAAGGTCACTGATGATCCATTCGGCACCGCGCCGCTGAACGCGGGTGTCACGAACTCCGCGCTGTTCACGCCATCGACGGTGATGCTCGTCACATTCAGCGGGCTGCTGCCCACATTCGAGATCGTAAAAGTCCTCACCACCCCGAGGCCGACCACCGAGTCGCCAAACGCCACGGTCGAGCTGCCGTCCAGTCTCACCGTTGCGGCAGGTTGCTCGACCTGGACTTCCGGCAGGGCGATCACATTGCCGGTGAGCGCGATGTCGAAGGGGTTCTCATCGCTGTCCGTGTTCTCAATGTGGATCGCCGCCGTCTTCGCTCCGAGCGACGTGGGATTCAACGACACCGTGAAGGTGGTGCTGCCCGCCGCTGGAATGCTCACGCCCGCCAGTGTCGGGAAAGTGAAGCTGGCGATGTCAGCGCCATCGCCCGTGATGCCCGTGATCGTCAGCACCTGCGTGCCGAGGTTCTTGATCGTGAAAACTTTCGACACCGCGCTACCGCCGAGCGCTGGCGTGCCGATGTCAATTGTGGCCGCATTGTCCACGAGGATCGTCGCTGCAGGCTGCTCGACCTGGATTTCCGCAGGCGTGGAGGTGTCCAGCACGAACAGCTCGGACGCACCGAGACCGGGGCCGGTGGCGGTGAAGAAAAGGAGACTGCCAGCGGCGGTGATGTTTGAGGGAGTGCTGCTGCCAGCGCCCGCGATGAGATCGAGCACCATCGTCGTGCCGATGGTTGTTCCATCGCTCTTCCACAGCTCGTTGCCGTCCGTCGGATTGAAGGCGCGGAAATAAACCGAGCCACCCATCGCCACCGTGTTGAGCAGGCCAGAGTTCCCAACGCTGGGATGAATGTCCTTCACGAGCACCGTGCCCGCCGCCGTACCATCGCTCTTCCACAATTCAAAACCGTTCACAGGTTCGCCAGCTCCGAAGAAAAGTGTACCGCCCACGTTCACCAGACTGTTGGGGACAGAGTTGGCGGTGCCAGGATTGATGTCCAGCACCATCACCGTTCCCGCCGCCGTGCCATCGCTCTTCCACAGCTCCGTGCCGTTGACCGCTGTGCCATTGCTGGCGCTGAAGAACAGCGTGGAGCCGACGACCGTGAGATTCGCGGGCGAGCCGCCTGTCGCTCCCGCGATGATATCGGACACCAGCACCGTGCCCGCCGTCGTGCCGTCGGTCTTCCACAGTTCCGTGCCGTTGGCGGCGGTCGTGGCGGTGAAGAACAACGTGCTGCCGATGACTCGGAAGTTCGCCGGCGAGGACGAGGCGACGCCAGGGTTGATGTTACTGACCATCACGGTGCCCGCCGCCGTGCCGTCGCTTCTCCACAACTCCTGGCCGTTCGTCCCGTCGGTGGCGGAGAAAAACAGCGTGCCGTTGAAGTCGGTGAGGTTCACCAGCGAGGAGCCGGTGCTGGCCACCGGGTTGATGTTCAGCACCAGCACCGTGCCCGCCGCAGTGCCGTCACTCTTCCACAGTTCCGCGCCGTTCGTCGTCGTGTCAGTGGCGGAGAAAAAGAGCGTGGAACCGACCGCTGTGAGGTTCACCGGGGACGAGCTCGTACCCGCAGTCGGGTTGATGTTGCTAACCATCACGGTTCCAGGTGCCGTGCCATCGCTCTTCCACAGCTCAACGCCGTTGGTGCCATCGTTGGCTGCAAAGTAAAGTGTGCTGCCGATGTTGCTGAAGTTTGCTGGTGACGAGCTGCCGCCGCCGATGGAAATGTTCGCCACCAACGCCGTGCCAGACACCGTGCCATCGCTTTTCCACAACTCCGTGCCGTTCGTGACATCATTCGCGCTGAAATAGAGCGTGCCATTGACGTTGCGCAGGTTCGCGGGCGACGATGTGTTCGATCCCCCCTGCCCTTCGAGAATCTTGACCGTGCCCGGCTCCGTGCCGTCGCTTTTCCAAAGCTCGATGCCGGTGATTCCATCGTTGGCCGAGAAAAGGAGCGTGCCCGCCAGATTCGCCAGCGCGGCAGGCGATGAGCTGGCCGCGCCCGGACTGATGTCCTTCACCAGCACCGTGCCGGCCGTCGAGCCATCGCTCCTCCACAGCTCAACGCCCAAGCCCGATGCCGATGCCTGGAAATACAAGACGCTGCCGACCAGCGTCAGTACGGCTGGAGTGGCGCTGGTCGCTCCATCGAAGATGTCCTTCACCATCACCGTGCCTGCGGCGGTTCCGTCCGTCTTCCAAAGCTCGCGCCCAAGTGTGTCGAACGCCGAGAAATACAGCGTGCTGCCCGCATTGAGAAAAGTGGATGGTGTCGAACTCGCCGTGCCCGCAAGAATATCCTTCAGCATCACCGTGCCCGCCGTCGTGCCGTCGCTCCTCCACAACTCCGCTCCTTCGAGCGCCGTGGTGGCCGAGAAATACAACGCTCCACCGAACTCCGACAGCGAGGTCGGCGACGAGCTGACGACACCTGGATTGATGTCCTTCACCATCACAGTGCCCGGATCCGTTCCATCACTGGTCCATAGCTCGACACCATTCACCGTGTCATTCACCGTGAAAAACAACGTGCTGCCGACCGCCGTGAGATTCGTCGGCGAGGAGCTGGTGATTCCCGCGACGATGTTTTTCACCAACACCGTGCCGCCCGCCGTTCCGTCGCTCTTCCATAGCTCGATGCCGTTGATTCCGTCATTGGCCGTGAAAAACAACGTGCTGCCCACCGCGCGGAAATTCGACGGACCGGAGCCGGTCGCAACCGTGGGTGTGCTCGAGATGTTCGCCACCAGCACCGTGCCCGCCGTCGTGCCATCGCTCTTCCACAGCTCGGAGCCATTGGTGACATCGGTCGCGCTGAAATACAGCGTCGAGCCGATCACGGTCAGATTGGCAGGGGAGGAGCTGACTACGCCCGTGTTGATGTCCCGCACCAGCACCGTGCCCGCGAGGGTTCCATCGCTCTTCCAAAGCTCCGTGCCGTTGGTGCCGTTGTTCGATGAGAAAAACAACGTGCCGCCAAAATTGGTCAATCCGCTCGATCCCGAGCTACCGGTGCCGCTGATATTGTCACGCACTAGGAACGTCCCCGCCGCCGTCCCGTCCGTGCGCCACAGCTCCTGGCCCGCGTCCACCGTCGTGCCTAGAAAAAATGTCTGCGAGCCAATGGTCAGCGGCAGCGTGGGAGACAGCCCGTTCGGCGTGAAGTTGATGTCGCGCGCCAGCATCACCGGCCCGCCAGGCGTGGTGCCGAAGCCCGTGAGCGCGATGTCGAACGAAGCCTCGTCCACATCACTGCTCAGGATGTGCAGCGCGGCGGATTTCGAGTTCGGAAAAATGGGCCGGAAGCTGACATCGAGATACGCCGTCTGCCCTGGGGCCACGGTGGTTGCCGTGAACGACCCGACGGCGAAGTCCGATGCGTGCGTCCCATTGATGCTCGCGCCGCTCAGCGTCATCGGCCCGGCACCGATGTTCCTGATCGCAAAGCGCTTCGTCAGATTCGCGCCCGCCAGCACATTGCCGTAGGCGACCGTGCTGGAGCCGTCCGTCAGGCCGCTGCCCTCGGGCTGCTCCACCACGATCTCAGGATAGCCGATCACCGCCAGCGTCATCGGCCGCGTGATGGCAAAGCTCGTGGCCGTGTTTGAAACCGTGAGCGTGTCCGCGTAATTCCCCACCGCCAGCGCATTGACGCCCGGCTCAAGCAACCACGTCACCGTGGTGTTCGCGCCTGCCGCCAAGGTTCCGCCCGTGGCCGACAGGCTGTTCCACGTCTGCGTCTTCGCCGCAGTCCAGTTCACTGGCGCCGCGCCGAGATTTGTGATCGTAAAGGTCGCCGATGTCGGCGCAAAGGGGCCGCCGACAAAGCCTGACGCATTGAAGGAAGCCGCGCTGACCACCAGATCATCCAGCGGCGGCAGCGACGCGATCGCCTCAAACGCCATCACGATCCCCGCGCCCGAGTCCCGATCCACTCCCGCAGCCTCAATGTCCAGCGCCGTCGATGTCATCGCCGTCCGAATCTGCGCGGGCGTCAGCGCCGGGTTGTACGATTTGATCATCGCCGCGATGGCCGCCGCGTGAGGCGCAGCCGCCGATGTGCCGAAGAACGAGGTAAAGCCCGGCACCGTCGTCGAGGTGCCATCCGCCGCCGCGATGTCAGGCTTCTGAAAAACGGTGCCGCCTGTCGCTGAAAAATCCCCAGGCGTGTAGGGCGCGCCCGACGGATCGTAAAACATGCGGCGCGGACCATCGGAGCTGAACGTCTCCACCGGATTTGTCGCTCCGCCAGTGAACACACCGGGGCTGGGAGAATTGAGCGCGCTCGTCGCCGCGACGCTGAATGCATTCGGCGCGACCGGGGCATTGTGACCACGCGTGCTGCCCTGGGTGCTGATCGTCAACACAGCGCGGCCCGTGTCCAGATGCAGGAACCGGTTTGCCGCGCCCGCCCTTTGCACGACCACGATGCGCTCACCGATGTTCAGCGTCGCCGTAGCCTCGTACGCGTTTTGAGTTCCGCTCTGCACGTTCGTAGAGCTGCGCAGGACCGTGGTGCCCGTCGAGTCGAGAACAAAGAAGTCATAGTCATTGGCCGACGCGCCCAACGGGTCAGTCCAGAAAAAATCCACCCGTCGGCTGCTGCCACCTGATGCCACCGTGTTGAATGCCGCGCCACCGAAGTCATGCACCAGACCCGTGCCAGTGATCGGAGCCGCCACCGCGCCCGCGCTCGCAAAATCACCCTCCCATGTGCCAGATGTGCCGTCGTTTTTGTTCCCTGAATTGCGCGC
>JANPIW010000139.1:0-7217 GCA_031425215.1 Verrucomicrobiaceae bacterium | reverse complement strand
CAAAGCAAGTGGTGCGTGAAGTTGGAATAGCGATGGACAGCCGTCTGACCATCCTGCCCTTGCGGATCGAAACCGTGCGCCCAACCAAGGGCATGAGGTATTACCTGGAATCCACCCACTGGCTGGACGCCAGCACACCGCCGCTCAAGCCTCATCTCAAAGCCCTCGTGAAGAGCGTCACCAGCATTCTTGGCCCACGTCCGGTTGTTCATGCAGCGCCATCAGCAACGGATGAGATGAGCACCCGCCAAGATCACACCACGGAATCATCAGACGCTGCTCTGGCAGATTTGGAACCGTCGCTGTTGGTCGCATCGCTTGTTGCGGACAAACCCGGATTCGTCATCTCGCCTTTCGATTCCAAAGCAATGATCGAAGTGCCTCCGTTGGACTGGCTACCCGGTGGCGAGTTGTGCGATCCAGCTTCGGGGAATTCATTCCTCCTGCCGGCGCAGCTTCCACCTCTCGTCGGCCAGCTCGTCGAGGGCATACCGCTGATCGTTCGCTCGCCATTCGAGACCAATAACGAGATGGAAGTACCTTTGGTTGACTGGCTTCCAAGCAAGGAACTGCGATGCCCGCGAACCAAGCGCCCCTTTGTACTGCCAACATCACTGCCGCGTGTGTCCGCGCCTGCAACGGTCACTGTCAAACCGCAAGCTCCGCTACGATTTCTCCGCCCCATCGTTACCGCTGCCGCAGCGGTGGCGATCATAGGGAGCGCATGGTTTTACCTCTCCCGTCGTGAACAGCCAGAGAGTGAGCCAGCGCCGGTCGTGGTGAATCCTATCTCCGCTGATTCGCCCGGGCGCGCAGCGTTTCTCGCCTGGCAGAATGACGCTGCCAACCCTGCTCTAGCGAAAGCTTATCTCGATTGCATCACCGTTGATAATCAGAGCGATAACTTCATAGAGTTGGACGAACCTCATTTCGACAAGCTCCTCGCGGCACTGAGTGGTGACGATAGCAGGCGTGCTCAGTTTCTCACCACAGCCAAGGCATCATCCAACCAGATCATGGCCGGCAAAGCCTGGCTCCAGACAGGCGAGGACGCCGTCAAAAAAATGGGCGAGGACAAAGCCTTCGCCGACCTCCAGGTGCGGCAGGCCTTCCGCGAGGCCGCCAAACTAGGCAACACCATCGCAAGCGACCGGCTGATCCAAAGCGTCATCGCCGCAGTCGTTCCAAACACAGTCGGCAAAGTCTTTGATCCATACTCCGAGGACACAACGCAACAGCTCTCCATCAAGCCATTTGAATGGCGCGACGGCAAAAGTAATGAGTACTTTCTCTCCCTCCCGCCCGAACGTCCTGGGTTCGTCGCGACCTATGACACGGCGAAACACAGGCTCCCCACCGAAAGCACTCCTGGCACTGTTACCGATCCCTACAGCGACAATGGCGGCATCACCGAGGTTCCGCGCAACAAATGGTATCGTTTTGCCAAGCTCGAATCACCTGCCATCACGCTTCCAGCCGATCTGCCACTGATGTCCATCCCAGCCGTGCTCGTCGCGCACCTCAACGGCAAGCCAGTCGTGAAAAGCCCGGTAACTGGGAATGAGATCGCGCTAAAAGATTGGTCGCAATGGAAACCAGGCACAGAAATTCAGGAAATCATAGAAGGCTCCAACCGCAGTATAGCGGTGCTCGCGGCGGACAAGAAGCCCGAGGAGATCGACCCCAAGCTTCCCGCTATTGGCGTTGTTCTTGTTCAGTATGTAGCTGCGGACAGCAGCAAGCCGCCTAAAATAGTATTTAGCGCTCGAAGCCCTTATGGTGACAAGGAGATTTATCCGGCAGTGAGCGCTTGGCGTCCAAGTTTGGCATTTCGTGACACATCGTTCAACAACGTAAATCCCGACATCCCTTTTCTTACTTTCACGCTGCCTGCTTTGCTGGAGCCGATTCCAGGAGTGATGAAGGCCCAAGACAGCAGCGTCTTTGTCTATTCGGGCGATAAAGACGAGGATATTTCCATCGACTTAAAAGACAAACCATTGTCAGCATTCGCAAGTGTGACTGACTTTGAACACGATGGGCAGCGATTCCGCATTTCGGGAAATTTGAAGTTTAAAGTCGAAGAAATTACAAGCGCCTTGAAACAGCGAGCCGGCACCGTTGCCAAATCATTTTATGTGCCAGGAAGCACCTTTGGATTCAAAAATGGAGTCGCATCAGGGGCAAACAACAGAGAGAACGGGCAAATGGCAGCCAAGGATTTGACTTCAAAACTGCGATCCAGCGGGAAACTCGGCAAGGGCGAGGAAGTGGTGTACGACTCCGCGATCAACGGGTATAGAATCGTGCCCAAGACTCAGTTGGGCACGGCAAGCACAGCACCGAAACCAAATTCGGAAAACCCAAGGAGCGGATTCTTCAGCCCCGGTGCTGGAGTACAATTTAATAGAAATCCAGAAACCGGTGCGCTGGAAACAGCACCAGGCGTGATCAAGCCAGGTGGCCTTTCAGGAAAAGGCACCGCCGATGCCTACTATCAAAGGGATCGGGGTTTGGGGACGGCGAAAGGAAAAGGTTATAGAGTAATGCCGGACGGCAAAATTCAGGTGATTGAGTAGCTGCTCAAGGTTGCTGCAAATAAGCCAAGAACTCAGGCAGCTTGCATCATCACACCAGCCTCAACCGCTTCCGCAGCAGCCACTCGATGGTGAGCAGCAGGATCACCGCGCCGAACCACCACCAACTCGACCAAAGGATGGTCTCGCGGATCGTGGTTTGTTTGCGGTCGAGGGTTTGAAGGAGGTTGGGGAGGTCAGTGGCCGCTTGTTCTTCGCGGAGGAAGGTGCCGCGGGAGTTGGCGGCCATGGCTTCGAGCAAGGGGCGGTTCATGGTGAGGCTGGACCATTCCTGATTGCCGGCATCATCGACTCGGAGTGACAAACGCAGATCGGAGCGCGTAGCGGTGGCGCTTTCGGCGACGGCGATTTCGTATGCGCCGGGTTTGAGCGGCGGCGTCAGCGCGCGGTAGATGCCGGCGTGCGCGGGGTCGGGTTCCAGCGCGAGGGAGGCGACCTCCACGCCGTCGTGCATGAGGAAGGCGCGTGGCTCGCCGTTGAGCACGATCTCGCCCTTGGCGTTGCGCATTCGCACGCGGATCTCGGCTTGCTCGCCGTTGGCGTAGCGAAGGTGGTCGGTGCCGAGCGAGAGTTTTTTGTCCTCGGCCTGGAAGGGCGGCGCGGCGATCCAGGAGGCGATCTGCATCCAGAGCCGCTGGTGATAAAGATCAGCGACCTGGTAGCGCCAGCGCCACAGCTCGTCGGATGCGACGTAGAGCACCGCGCCTGCGCCGAAGGGACGGAACACGATGGCGGGCACGGCAGCTTTTCCTTTGGCTTGCAGGTTGGCGATGGTCACGGCACCGGCCTCGGGCTTCGCGTCTGCGCGCCAGTGCGCGGTTGGGAGCGTGGGCCAGAGCGTGGCATTGGCAGAGGGGGAATCGCTGAGTCGTAGCGCTTCGAACGGCTCGCCTGCGGGTGCGATGCGCCATTCGTATTCGTCCTTCGTTTTCGTGGCAGGCGCGACGCTGATACGAACGGGCAGCAGACCGGTGGTTTTGATTTTCGACCACTCCTGCAAGTCGCCGCGATTGCCGTCGATCATCACGAGACCGCCGCCGCGTTTCTCGACGAACTCGACGAGCCAATCGACCTGCTCCGGCGCGAAGCGGGCGGGCGAGACATCGCCGAGGATGACAAGGTCGTGCGAGAGCAGCTCGTCGCGCGTCTTCGGAAAATCTTTGCGCAGGCTGCTGTTCGCGGCGTTGGGATCGAGGCTGTCGTAGAGCACTTTGACTTCCCAGCGATCATCGCGGTCGAAGTGATTGTGAATGTAACGCGTCTCCCAGCGCGGGCGGCCATCAAGGATGAGGAGTTTCCGTTTCTTCGCCAGCAAATGCACGGCCACCTCGCGACCATTGTTGGAGCGCGTTTTTTCGAGCGCGGCTTTCTCGCCGGTGGCGGCGACTTGCACGGTCAGGAGGCGCAGCGTCTTGTCTTTCTCGGTCGCGGGCGGCGCGGGGAGATCGCGCACGGCGAAAGAGAAATCGAAGCGGCGCTCGCCTTTGCCGCTGGTGGTGAACTTCTGCTCCCACATCAGCTTGCCGTTGCTCTCCACGCGCACCACGGCGGGCACATCGGGCGGCATGGAGTCACGAATGTTCAGGCGGCCTTGCAGTCGCTCCTCGGAGAAAACGGACTCAGGCATCGTGGCATCGACGAGCGACAAATCCGGCGGCGGCACCTCCGCGCCGAAGCCCACAGGGAAGATTGGAATGCCCGCGCCGCCCATCGCTGTCGCAAATTCCTCGGGCGATCCGTCGGCATTATGCTGGCCGTCCGTGAGCAGCACGATGGCCGTGCCCGGTGTGATCGGCCCGAGTGCCTCGCGTACGCTTTGATCGAGGTTCGTGATCGCCGCGTCAGGCTGCACTTCAAAATTCAACGGCATCTCGCCCGAGGTGTCCTTGCCGTTTTGCCGCCGCCACCATACGCGCTGCACCATGCCTCCGCGCAAGACGGTCAGCTCCACGTCCTGTGTCTCAGCGATTTTTTTCAGC
Organism: Verrucomicrobiaceae bacterium; assembly: GCA_031425215.1. Lineage (GTDB taxonomy): Bacteria > Verrucomicrobiota > Verrucomicrobiia > Verrucomicrobiales > Verrucomicrobiaceae > JANPIW01. Next base: position 2,641 of record JANPIW010000139.1, on the reverse strand, counting down.
AACGGCTGCGCGCCTTCGAGCAAAACCTTCTGCGCTCGCTGCCACCGCGTCTGCTTGCCGCGCGTGTCGGCGGTGTCTTTGGATTCGTCCGTGAGCTTCATGCTCGCCGATGCGTCAGTAGCAATGATGACGCGGCCGAGTTGTCGCTGCGTGGTGACATGCCGCAACACCGGCCCTGCGAGTGCGAGGACGAGGATGAAAACGGCGAGCGAGCGGAGAATGGCTGGCAGCCAGGAGAGCTTGGTGGGCTGGGTGCGAATCTCGCGTCGGTAGAGAAGGAGCATCAACCCCGCGAGCACGACCGCGACCGCGAAGACCGGCACGGCAGGCCAGTCGCCGGTGAAACGGAGGGTGGTTTCGGTCTGCGGGGTCATGCGGGAGTTGAGCGATGGTTGAGCTGTGGTTGAACACTGGTTGAGCAGTGGAGGCGCGCAGCGCATCGATGCTCATCTGCGTCGGATGCCGCAACAGACGGGCGGGCTGTCGCCATTCCCGTCCTACAGACTGAGCCGCTGCGCGCTCGGTGGTACAACAGGGTTGGTGGAATCGGATGCATCACGGTTGTCTTTGCATTGGTCATCCCCTCGCAATCCTCTGCTGCAACAGCACTTCAAAGAACAGCAGCGCCAGCAAGGCGAGCAGGAAGGGTTGCCAGAATTCTGCGCCGTGTTTTCTTGTGCGGTCGAGCTTTTCGTAGCTGTCGTATGAGTCCGCGTAGCCGGCGTCGAGGCGCTCGGCCATGGTTTGCACTTGCTGTTCGGTCAGGGTTTTCAGATCGGACTCGGCGGGATTCACGTTGAAGGCGAAGCGTTTGGGTTGTGCGGCTGGGGTGTCGGCGCGGTTGACTTCCATGATGCCGGGCAAGGCGACGGGTTTGGTTTCGAGGCTGACGGTTTCTCCTTCGCGCGTGGATTTGATCGTCTCGGTTTTTCCGGCGGGGTCTTTGATGGTGAAGTCGATGCCGGCCTCGTCTTTTTTCAAACTCACGCGCAGGGGCGCGCCGACGAGCTGCCAGGCTGGGGCGGTGCTTTGCGTGGCGAGGTAGGTGATGAGTCGTTGCGCGAGCGGGACGAAGAAGGGCTGGAGCGGGAGATTCGTCCACTCGGGGCCGGCGGTAGTGGCGACGACGATGACGCGACCGCGACCGTAGGCTTTCTCGATCATGAGCGGCGTGCCACGATCGAGCGCGAGAAGATTCGACAGCGGGCTGGCTTTGCTGTCGGCGGGCTTTGGTGTGGCTGCATTTTCAAAGACCATCCAACTGCGGAACTCGGCGTCTTGGAGGCGGCCGGCGCGCGGGTCGTTGAAGTAGGTGGTGGCGGGATGCGTGAAGCGTTGCAGCAGGATACGCGCGGGGTTCTCGTCTGCCTCGGTGTGGGCCATGCCTTTGAATGCGACGGGGAGGAGGCCGGTGCCATTGCGGTAGAAGTCGCGGTTGTACCATGGCAGGTCGCACTTCGGGCCGGCGAAGACAATGAGGCCGCCGCCTTCCTTCACGAAGCGCTCGATGTCGCCGATGCGGTTGAGCTTTTCGACGTTGGCGATGACGACGAGTTCTTTGCCGCGCAGGTCTTCCTCGCGCATTCGTTTGGCATCGATCTTCGTGGTGCGGATGAGGTCTTTGAGCGATGCGGCGGCGCTCTGGTGCGGTGTGAGGGCGAGTTCGAGGAAGTCGGTCGCGCCGGAGAGCGGCTCGGTGCCGGGATCACCGTCGATGAGGAGCGCATTGAGCTGGTTGCGCACTTGCACGACGGAATGGAAGGCGTTGTCCTCGACGAACGAGTCGCCTTCGAGCCGCACGGCGATGGAGTGGTCGCCCACTTTGTCGAATGCCTGTGTGAATGACAGCGTGGCCTCGCCCTCTGCGGCGACGGATACGCGCGCGGTGCGCACGCGCGCGCCATCGGCTTCGAGATGCACGGCGAGGTCCTGCCACGGGCGCTTGCCGTGATTTTTCACGCGGACGCGCAGGCCGACGGGCTGCGTCTCGGCGGCGACGAGCGCGGAAAGTTCGGCGGAGGCGATGCTGAGATTCTCGCCGAGATCACCAGCGAGCCGGTAAAAGGTGAGCTGCGGCTTTGGCTCCTGCTTCATCATCGCATCAAGTGCGGGGAGCGACGCGCCTTCGGAGACGGAGCGCCAGTCGGCAGCCTGAAAGTCGCTGATGACGACGATCTCGCGCGAGGCGTTCTGCGCTTTCTGCAAGGATGCGGCGGCGCTTTGGAAGACATCGTTCGCGGCGACGGGGCCGGAGAGCGAGGGCACGTCGGCGAGTTGTTTCGGGATGAGATCGAGCGCACTGGTGGAGGCGTCCATGAGCTTGCGCGGGCCGCCGCCTGCGAGGAGCACCTGCGCGTCGGAGCCGCGCGGGAGATTGTCGAGCACACGTCCCACATCCTGCCGCGCGCGATCCGCCGCAGAGCCGCCCGGTCCTGGAGCGCGCATGGAGAAGGAGTCGTCGAGCACGATGACTGCGGAGGTTTTGCCAAAGCCAGGAATCTGTCGCAGCGCGGACATCACTGGCCGCGCGAGGCAGAGCGCGAGCACGATGGGAATGGCGATGCGTGTGAGAAGCAGGAGCCATTGCTCGATTTGGAATCGCCGCTTCCGCTGCCGCAGCACCTCGTGCAGCAGGTGCATC
>JANPIW010000138.1:0-12915 GCA_031425215.1 Verrucomicrobiaceae bacterium | reverse complement strand
CAGCCCACAGCCCACAGCCCACAGCCCACAGCCCACAGCCCACAGCCCACAGCCCACCGTCCACTGACGCACCGCCCCCATGCCCGCCTTCACCTACACCGCCCTCAACACCACCGGACAGCAGATCACCGGATCGCTGATCGTCGGCTCGCGCTCGGAGGCTTATCGGAGGCTGGAATCGCAATCACTCACGCCTGTGAGCGTGATGGAGGATGCGAAGGCTGCTGCTGGGAAAGCAAAGGCAAAGGCTGAGGCGGCGGCGGCTGACACGGGGCCGGTGAAGCTCAAGCGCGCCCAGTTGATTCTCTTCACCGAGGAACTCGCGGATCTTCTCGATGGCGGACTTCAAATTGACCAGGCGCTGCGCGTGATCCAGGAGCGGCAGGAGTCACCTGCGATGAAAAAGATCGCCGGCTCGATGCGCGACCAGTTGCGCGAGGGATCGAGCGTGTCAAAGGCGCTGCGGAAGGCTTCGCCGAGCTTTGATGATCTTTACTGCAACCTGGCGGCCGCCGGAGAGGTGACTGGATCGCTCGCGCCGATCCTGCGCAGGCTTGCGGTGAATTTGCAGGTGATGGCCGAGTTGCAGACGAAGGTGACGACGGCGATGATTTACCCGGCCTTTCTCATCGTGGCCTGCGCTGTCTTGATGATCGTTTTCATGACGTTCATGGTGCCGCAGATCACCGACCTGCTCGCTGGCAGCGGACGGCAACTGCCGATGGCGACGCAGATTCTCATCAAGTTCAATTCCTTCCTTGCGACGTGGTGGTGGCTGATGCTCACGCTGGCGGTGACGGGTTTCCTCTCGTTCCGCGCCTACATCGGCACGCCGAAAGGGCTGATGTGGTGGCATGAGAAGAAGCTCAAGATGCCGCTCGTGGGCCCGGTGATGGCCACGCGGTTTTACGCGCAGTTCTCGCACTCGCTGGGCAATCTCATCGCCAATGGCGTGCCGCTGCTCAACAGCATCAAGCTGGTGTCAAAAATCTCCGCGAACGTCTTCGTGCAAGAGCTGTTGGCGAAGGTGACGGGCATGGTCAGCGAAGGAGCATCACTCTCAGGCGCGATCAAAAAGGTGGGGCACTTTCCGCTCTTGCTCGCCGACATGATCGCCGTGGGCGAGCAGACGGGGAACCTCGGCAAGTCGCTCGAGAAATGCGCGATCCGCTACGACAAGGAACTGGATAAGAAGATCAAACGAATGACGGCCATGATCTCGCCCGTGATCCTTATTTTCATCGCTGTGATCGTCGGCGTCGTGGCCTTCTCCATTGTGAATGCCATCTTCCAAAGCGTGGCCGGCATCCGCAGCCATTGATCCCGCGTTTCCTTTCTCACATTCAACCAACCTAAACCGAACATGAAACACACATCCTCATCCACCCCGATGCGCCGCGCGTCCGCACGCGGCTTCACGCTTATCGAAATCGTCATCGTGCTCACCATCCTCGCCATCCTCGGCGGCTCGGCGATCTATCTGCTCAAGGGCCTGCCCGAAGGCGCGAAGGAAACGCGCGCGGAGGGTGATCTCAACGCCTTCAACATCGCCCTCATGAGCTACGAGCAGCGCGCGCTGCGCCTGCCAACGACCGAGCAGGGTCTCATGGCGCTCGTGGAGAAACCCACCATCGAGCCAATCCCCGAGCGCTGGAGCGCGCTGTTGGAGGAGATGCCCAAGGACCCTTGGGGCATGCCGTACAAATATCGTTACCCCGCCACAAAATCCAAAAAGGCATACGATATTTGGACCATGGGCAAGGACTCCCAGGACGGCACGGAAGATGACATCGGAAACTGGAAGAAGACCGAGGAAGCGAAATGAACGACGAATGCGGAATGACGAATGACGAATGTGTCGGGCCATGTGGCTTCCGGCATCTGCGTCGTCGTCATTCTTTGTCATTCGGCATTCGGCATTCACTCTGGTCGAGATCATTATCGCCATCACCATCGTGATCATCCTCTCGGCGGCGGCGATCCCGACGATCCGGGGGTTGCGCGACGAGCAGGCGGCGCGCGCGCCGATCGAGGAGCTCTCAATTCTGGCCAAGGAGGCGCGGCTGCGCGCGATGAAGGAGAAGCGGCCTTACCAGATCGTGTTTCATCAGGGCGGCTTCACCGCGTCGCGTTTTCTCAGCCCCTATCTTCAGCTCGCGGAGCTGAATGATTTCCTCATTCAAGTGGAGCAAGGCACCGCCATCCCGCTCAAAGAAGAGGAAATCGGTGATGATCTGAACAAGAGCCGCACGACCGACAGCAGCACGGACCAGGTCATTTACACCAAGTCAGCGGAAGGCGCGAAGTTTGAGGACTGGACGGAGAAATACGCGCTGCCCGAGGGCACGACGTACTCCGTGCAATACTGGCACGAGACGGAAACCACGCCGATCCAGGGCGAGGCGGTGAAGCTCTGGGTCTTCCAGCCCACGGGAATCGTGATGCCGCTGAAAGTCTCGCTGGAGCACGAGCGCGCTAGCTACGAGGTCGAATTTGGCGCGATGACGGCGGACATCATCAAGGAAAGATCGGAAGTGAAATGAATAGGATTCGTCATTCCCGCTCCGGCTACATCCTGCTCGAACTCGTAATCGCGCTGACCATCTTCGCCATAGCGGTGCTGGGGCTGGCGAAGTCTCTGAACATGTCGCTGGAGGTTTCCAACCAGCTCAACCGCGAAAACGCGATCCGCATTGGCATGCGCTCGTTTTTGGAGGAGTGCCGCAAGAAGCCGACGACGAGCGAGATGGCGATGAGCGCGGTGGATGAACGGCTGGGTGTTACTTTTTCCAGCCTCATCGACCCGGCTGGGCTGACGAACAGCAGCGGCAAGACGCTGGCAGATCTTTACAAGCTGACCGTGACCGCGACTTACGCGACGGGCGGCGCGCAGGAGGAGCAATCCGTGATGGTGTATGTCTATCAACCACAGACACAGAGCCGCTAAGAGCGCATTCACGCTCATTGAGGTCATCATCGGGATCACCATCCTGGCGATGATCACGGGTACGCTTTTCGCCATCATCCGCGGATCGGTGCGGGCGGCGGCGGACATCGAGAGCGTGCAGCGCGAGAATGACTCGATCAACCGGCTGGTGGAGCTGTTCCGCCAGACTTTCCAGACCATGCCCGGCACTGCCACGCTCACGCTCGAAACCATCGAGGGCACACTGCAGGAGCTGACCATCACCGGCGCGCCGCACTGCTTTGGCTTCAGCAAGAATCGCACTTCATATAAAGACAGCATCTTCAGCCTCCAACCCGATCTCAAGCAGCCCACCTCGAAGGAAAACGACCTGCCGCGCCACGACCTGAGCCTTTCGCGCGAGGACATGATCCCGCCCACGAGCGATGACGAAAACGCGACGACCGATGTGAACACGCTCGTGGCGCCCGACGAGCAAAGCCGCTACTGGATGCCGCTGCTCCCGGGCGTGACGGGCCTGACCTGGCGCTTTTACAAACAGGATAACGAGGAATGGCTCGAAGACTGGAGCGACACCAAATGGCCCGATCTCATCGAGATGAACCTCACCATGGACGGCCGCACGCTGCCCATGCGTGTCGTCTTTGGCGTGCCAGTCATCGCGATTCGCGCGGCGACGGGCGGAAGCAGCACCGGGACGCCGGGTCCGCCTTCTACTTCATCCACAGCTCCCGCGCCTGGTGGAGGCGGAGGTGGAGCGCCTACGGGTGGAGGAGCACCAACAGGCGGCGGTGGTCCGCCACCATCGGGAGGAGGAGCGCCGAGATGAAGATCAAAAGACAAAGTGCTCAGTGCTCAATACTCAGTCCAAAGCGTGACGCTTGTCCGCCATCCGTAGGACGGGAATGTTCCGCGCCTTGTGATTCCGATTCCATCTCGACGCTCACGCGGAACTTCCCGTCTTTGGACGTAAGAACGCGCAAGAGCGTTCTCACGAAGACGGGCAGGCTGTCGCCATGCCCGTCCTACGGCTCGCCTTTGCACTCCATCAAAAGCCGCAACGCCTCCGCCCTCATGCTCATGATCTGGGCCGTGATGCTCATGGCTGTCACAGTCGGCGGCGTGGTGCGTTACGTCAGCTTCAGCGCGGGCGCGGCGGTGCAGGACTCGGCGGATTTCCGCACGCTGCATCTGGCGGAGAGCGGCCTCGTGCTGGGCATGCACAATGATGTGAGATCGACCGATCCGGTTTTGAAACAGAAGGTCGGCACCGACAGCGGCTTTGAAGTGTGGCTCACCAGCGAAGGCGCGCGCGTCCCGATCAATTACATCACCGACGAGCGCGTGGCCGAGGGCGTCGTCAATCTCTTCGTCGATTGGGGCCTGAGCACTGAGGAGGCCACCGTCGCAGCGCAATCGCTGGCCGACTGGGTGGACCGCGATGACGACCAGCGCGCGGAAGGAGCGGAGGCGGATTACTACAAGGGCTTCAACGTCTTCGATGTGCCGCGCAACCAAGGCTTCATCTCCGTCGAGGAAATGCTGCTCGTGCGCGGCATGGATCGCGTGGAGCGCGTAAAGCCCGACTGGCGCGACTCCTTCTCCATTTACAGCGACGGCGTGATCGACCTGCGCCACGCCACGCGCGACGTGATCATCGCCATGACCGGCGCGTCGGAAAACAATGCCGAGAATCTCATCAGCCAGCGTGACGGCGCGGACGGCATCCACGGCACCGAGGACGACGGGAACCTGAGCGACAACACCGCGATCAGCCTGCTGGGCCTTTCCAGCGCGCAATACGCCGCCGTGCGCAACAACATCAGCTACGGCGGCAACACCATCCGCCGCGTGGAGAGCATCGGCTGGGCCGGGGACAAGCGTCGAAAAATCACGATCATCATGCGGCGGCAGGATGACAATTCATTAACGTACCTCGCTCGCATCGAGGAGTGAGCGCGTAGCTGAACCGCGTGAGCGTTCAGTCAGTGAGGGAAAGCGGCTCTCGCGGCCCACGCTGCGGAAGGCAGACGCCATCGGCAGCATCTTCGCGCGCAACCAATGGAAGTTTTCCGTGTTCACTGCTAGCTCTTCATCCCGCCCCCGTTCTCCTTCCCACACGAATGTCTTTTTCAGCCGCCACACTTCTGCTCCCAGCGCCCGATACCAACTGGCGCGTTTGGAAGCCGCGCGCGGCCAGCCCTGGTGACGCGGTGGATTCACCTGCGGATTTCACAGACCGCTCAAAGCCCCTCGTCGTCGGCCTGCCCGCGAGCGCCTGCCGCAGCATCGGCATGATCTTGCCGCAGTCGGATCATGATGTGCTGGAGCAGATGGTCTGCGCGCAACTCGAAAAGCGCGGCATCAAGACGACCTCTGAGCACGGCAAAAATTTCCGTCTCCACCAGCTCGGCGCATCGGGGCCGCTGGCCATCGTGAGCGTGGATGTGCTGGCTGATCCCTTCCCCGAGCATCTCGCGGTGACTCATGCGAGCGATTACACCGCGGCGCTGCGGCTCTCTCGCATACCCGATGGCAAGATCGTGGTCGTCGAGGAGCAGGGCGATCTGATCGTGGCCGCGGGCTATCAGGGCCATCTTTTTCACAGCCACATCATCGGGCAGCAGCCGATGTCTGCCACGGCGCTGGCGCAGGAGATCGCGATCGCAAGGCTCGCGCTCGAATCGCAGCAGGGTTTTGGAGGCATCAACGGCGTGACCTTGAAGGGCATTTGGGACAAACACTTTGCCTCGGCAGTGAGCGAGTATGCAGAACTGCCCGTCGATGTGACGCAGAGTTTTCCTGCGGCGGAAAAGGCGGACACGCGCGGCTGGTCTTCGCTCCTGCCCTCGGCCGTGCGCGCGGCGCAAGCATCGAGTGCGCGGCGGCGGAAGATCACGCGCTTCACGGCGCTGGGCATCCTGGTCTTTTCAGCCCTGGCAGTGCTGGCGGTTCTTTACCTCTCCGTGCAGGAAAAAACGGCGACGAAGCTCGAGGAGGAAGTTGCCTCCACCGCGCCAGCAGCTGCGGCCGTTCGCAAAACGATGGGCCGCTGGAAAGCGCTCGCTCCCGCGCTGGAGCAGCCGCGCTTCGCGCTCGTGCAGCTCAATGACATCACCTCGCTCATGCCGCCGAGCGGCATCGTCGTGCGGAAATATGAGGCCAAGCTCGATGAGATCGAGATCCGCGGCGAGGCGCGCGAGGCGAGGCTCGCGGATCAGTTCATTGAGGACATCAAGAAGCACAAAAACCTCTCCCGTTACGAGTGGTCGATGCCGCGCCCGGAAGTGAAGACCACGGCGTCTTTCCGCGCGCAGGGAAAGCTCAAGCCATGAAACACACCCTGACATCGCGTGAGAAAAACCTTCTGCTCCTCTGTGTGGCTGTGCTGGTGACGATGGGCACGGTCATCGCCACGAGCTATTTTTTGCAGAAGCGCGCAAAGCTCGTCAGCCGCATCTCGGAGCTGGAGATGCAACGCCAAGAAAACAAAGTGCTGATGAGCGACGCCGATTACTGGCAGAAGCGCGACGCATGGCTGACGGCGAACATGCCGAAGACCGACTCCCTGGGCAAAAGCCAGGGGCAACTGCTCGAAGACCTGGAGAACGAGGCGCTGGAGCACGAGATCAAGATCATGCAAAAGACCATGCTCGAACCCGTGACCACGGAGAACTACCGCGAGGTCGCCGTGAATCTCCGGCTGTGGGGCGACCAGACGCGCATCCTCCAGTGGATCGCCACCATGCAGTCGCCTGAGAAATTTCAGGCCGTGAAGTCCATCGAGTTTGAGATCGACACGCGGTCTCGCGCGGCGACGCCGCAAGCGACCTGCAACCTCACGCTGGCGAAGTGGTTCAAACCGGAAGTCGGAGCTTGATTCGGATTGACGAATCGGAGCGACCACACAAACCACACCATGAAAACCTTTTCCATCCATCTCCTGCTCGCCGCCGCGATGATGAGCATCGTGGTCGCTCAAGAAACCGCACCGCCCCCGGCCGCCGCTCCGTCCGCCCCTGCTGATCCTGATCTCCCGCAGCCATTCACTGGTGACGCGGTGCAGGGAGTCATCGCCAGCTCACCCTTCACCCGCGCGGTCAGTCCGTCGGATTCGCTCGTCATCTCCGGCATTGCTTACATCGACAGCAAGCCGGTGATCACCATTTTCGACAAGGACTCCAAGGCCAGCTACATCGTGGGCGACAAGCCGAACTCAAAAGGCTGGACGCTTTCCGAGTACAAGCCCGTCACCAATCTCAAGTACGCGCAGGCCAAAGTCACCATCAACGGCGAGGTCGTCTCGCTCCGTTATGATGCGGACGTAATGACGCCCGCGAACATGAAGAAGAAAAAGGGATCGTCGGATTCCAGCAGCAGCGGATCGCGTCCGCCGGATGGTGACCGCTTCCGGCGCAGCAGCAGCGGCGGCCCGTCGGACGAGGATCGAAAGCGCTATGAAAGCATGTCGGAGGCGGCGAAGGACAAATTCCGCAACTCCATGCGCGAGAACATGGACCGCCTCCGCACCGCCGGCACGGACGAGGAGCGCCGCCAGATGGTGCGCGGCATGTTCGACAAAATCGAGAAAGAAGACAAAGGCGGGAAATGACCCTCGCGGTCGCGCCTTCATCGCAGAATCATTCACCACCCTTTTCACCCACACGCCGCAATGCCTCTCCCCCGTTTGTTCCGCCTCCAGATCGAATCGCATCGTGCGCTTCTAATCGCATGTGCCGCCATCGCGCTGACTTCCTTCTCGCAGGCGCAGTTGCTTGGCCGCCGTGATGCGGGAGAGCAATTGCTCGCGCAAGAACCCGTGCCCGCAGCCGCGCCTGCCAGCCCTGTGGAGCGCAAGCCCGAGGAACGTCTCGCCGCGCAAGCCGCGAGCGGTGTTGCCCCCGCTGTGCCGAATCCTGAGGTGACTGCGACGCAGACTGATCCCGCTTTGAGAAATCCCGAAGGCCGTCTTCTCGCGCAGACGACCGCGCCACAAACACCGCCGACAGACGGCGCTCAGCGCCCACCCGGCGGCGGTCCCGGCGGCGGCGGGCCTCCCGGCGGAGGTGGTGGATTTGGCCCTCCCGGTGGCGGGCCTGGTGGTGGTGGCGGCCCTGGCGGCGGCGGACGGCGCGGCGGCTTCGGTGGCGCTGGTCCTGGCGGCGCTGGTTTTGGTGGCGGCGCGGGCGGAATGGGCGGCTTTGGTGCTCCGGCGGCTGGGACGGAAGAGACATTCATCATCACGGGAGATCAGGTGACATTGCAGTTCCCGAACAACCCCGTGCTCGACATCCTCAACATTTACGAGCGGCTCACGAGCAAGACACTCATCAAGGACACCAATATCTTCGAGGGCGCGACCATCTCGCTCATCACTCCGAAACCCGTGAGCAAGGAGGAGGCCATCCAGCTCATCGAAGCCGCGCTGCTCACCAACGGCTACGCCATCGTCGCCAATCCCGACGGCAAGAGCGCGAAGATCCTGCCCACCCGCGGCCAGGGCGTGACCTCGATGCAGTTCAGCGCCGGCCTCCGTTTTTACACCGACGAAAAAGAACTGCCCGAAGGCGAGACACTCGTGACTTATTTCATGAAGCTCGAATTCCTCACGCCCACGGAGGCATCTGAGATCCTCGCCAATCACGTCGGCCTCAATGTCTATGGTCGCATCACCCCCGTGCTCATGCCGCCCGGCCTGCTCATCACCGAGAGCGCCACCATCGTGAAACAGCTCATCAGCATCCGCGCCGCCATCGATCAGGGCGACACGGGTTCCTCGCTCATCACCAAATTCATCCCCGTCAAGTATGCTGACGCGTCCACCGTCGCGCAGATCGTGCAGGCCACCATTGCCGCGCAGGCCACCGAGCGCGAGACCAAGGGCATCAAGACCGTGCGGGGGGAGGCCCAGCCCGGTGCCAGCAAAGAAGGAGAGAAGCGCGAGGAGCGACGCGACGGCAACGACAGCAGCCAGCGCCCGCAGCAGCAGGCGCAACCCATCTTTTACAATGGCCAGTGGGTCTATCCTCCAGGCCAGGGCGGCACGGGCGGCACACCCACCACCCAAGTCGTCGCCGACACGCGTCTCAATCAAATCCTCGTCGTCGCCACGCCGGAAGACTTCACATACGCCGCCAGCCTCATCGCCGAGTTCGACAAGCAGCTCGACGTCGAAGAGCCTTACGAGCGCAAACTCAAATACGCGGCTGCCATCGACATCATCTCCGCGCTCGTCGATACGCTCAAAGAGGCCACCACCACCGGCACCACGCAGCTCCCGGGCGGCGGCGCGCTAACCAGCAATGCCGCCAGCCAGGCACTGCAAACCACCAGCCGCTCCCAGCTCCTCGGCGGCCGCACCACCACCAACACACGCGGCGGCAGCGTCACCTCCAGCGGCGCCAGCAGCGGCACCAGCGCAGATGGCACCACCACCGGCACTACCTCCGCAGGCGTCGGCGGCCGCGCCGATGTCATCACCGGCCCCACCGAGGACAACGCGCCCATCTCCGTTCTCGTCGGCAAGACACGCATCATCGCCGACCCGATGGCCAACTCCATCATCATCATGGGTCGCAAGGAGGAGATCGCCAAAGCTGACATGATCATCGACAAGCTCGACCGCAAACCCGCGCAGGTCTATCTCGCCACCGTCATCGGCCAGCTCACACTCACCGACGGCTTCGAGTTCGGCATCGACTACCTCTCCAAGCTCCATCAGAACGACAACGACGGCTTCACCAGCAGCCTGTTCACCAAGCGCGAGGACATCGTCTCCAACAACAACATCTCCGACCTGCGCGACAACCTCATCACCTCCGCATTCGGCCCCGCCAAAGGCTTCAACCTCTACGGCACCCTCGGCGATAGCGTCGAGACCTACGTCACCGCGCTGGAGACGACGAAGAAATTCAAAGTCCTCTCACGCCCCTCCGTCTTCGCCGCGCACAACAAAAAGGCCATCATCACCTCCGGCCAGTCCATCCCCGTGCCGACGCAGCAAATCTCCGTCGCCTCCGGCAACAACACCAACGGCTCCGTCACCACCACCATCGAGTACAAAGACGTCGTGCTGAAACTCGAAGTCGTCCCGCTCATCAACGACGCCGGCGAGATCAACCTCACCATCTCCCAGGTGAACGACACCGTCATCGGCTCCCAGCGCGTGGAGCCAAACGACGTGCCCATCATCGGCACCGAGCAGATCGTCACCACGGTCAGCGTCCCCACTGGCAACACCGTCGTCCTCGGCGGCCTCATCTCGAGCGAGGAAAAGAAAGACAAGGAAGGCATGCCCTTCATCAACCGCATCCCGCTCGTGGGCAACCTCTTCAAAGACCACGCCAACAGCGACGTGCGCAAAGAGCTCATCATCTTCATCCAGCCCGTCATCGTCGGCGACAACGACCAGCTCCGCGCCGCCAGCAACAACGAAGACATCCGCACCCGAGTCGGCGCTGATGCCTATCAGCGCTTCCCCCAGGTCCCCATCGAGCGCCCCGTCGATCCAGAGCCGCCCAAGAAAATGAACTTCCTCCGTCGCATATTCGCCACGCCCACGGAGAAAGCCGCCGACGATCAGATACCCTCGAAGAAGTCGCGGGCCGCCGCCGCCCCCGCGCCCGGATCAACCTCGCGCATCGGACGCTGAAGCGGGATCACTTCGAAGGCCGCGCACCGAGGAACTTTCGCACCTCCGCGAACAGGCTCTCCTGCGCGGTGAAGTCCACCTGCTTCTGAAACCCGTCGAACCACTCGCGCGTGCCAGGCTTGTGCTCGGCGGCCACCTTGATGATCACCTCCATCGTGATCGGCATCGGACGCCCGGCGTGGATCGCATGGGAAAGCGTCAGCTCCGCCGCGCGATCAAACACCCATTTCAGATCCGCCCCGGAAAAATCATTCGTAACCTTTACCAGCGCTCCCACGTCGAGATTCGAGATCGGCCTGTCGCGCGCCAGCAGCGCGATGATCTGCTCGCGCGCGCTCGCATCTGGCGGCTGCACAAAAATCGTCTGGTCAAAACGCCCCGGCCTGCGGAACGCGGGATCAAGCATCCACGGCTGGTTCGTGCTGCCGATGACGAGCACGCGCTGGTTTTCCCCGCGCAATCCGTCCAGCTCATGGAGAAACTGGTTCACCAGATTGCGGAGCTGCCCCTCGCGCACGTTGCGGCGGTCCAGCGCGATGGAGTCGATCTCGTCAAACACCAGCACGCACGGTGCATTCATTCGTGCGGTCTCGAAGACCTGGTGCAGATTCCGTTCGCTGCTGCCAAAGTAAGGATCAAAAATCTCGTGCAAGCCCACCGCCAGATAATTGCACGGCACCTCGCCCGCGACGGCGCGAAGCATGTGCGTCTTGCCGCAGCCGGGCGGTCCGTAGAGCAAAATTCCGCCGCCTGTCTTGCGACCGTATGCCTTGTAGAGATCAGGGTATTGCAGCGGATAGACAATCTTGAGCCTGATCTCCTCCTTCAGCTCCGGCATCCCGCCCACGTCGGCAAAAGTGACCTGCGAACGTGCAGGATCTCCCGGCGCGTAAAAAGTCTCGGGCCGCCAGTCATAGGCCGGCTCGTCCATGAACTCATCGCCAAATTCAGCGGAGAACTCCGCGTCCGCCGTCGAATCAAATGACAAACCCTCGGCCGGGCCGTTAGGGGACGGCTTGCGCGCATCACGCGCCGTGCGGCCCAACTCGCGCTCCAGCACCGGATCACTAATCGCGCCATCGGCCTGCGCCGCGCGGTCGAAATGACGTGTCGCCCGCGTCTTGTCACCCTCGCTCAAATAGATGCGGCTCAGCAGCAGATGCGCGCTCGCGTTGTTCGCATCGCGCTGGATCAGGCGCTCCACGCGCACGGCTGCGGCTGAGAAATCCCCCTGCAGGTGCAGCACGCGCGCGATGCCCAGTTGCGCGTCCACCTGCTCTGCGTCGATGTCCAGCACACGCTCGAAGACCTCGCGCGCGTCATCGATCTGCAACTCGTCGATGCACTCGCGCGCATACAGAAGGAGGAGCGACACATTGGCCGGCGTTTGCGCTAGAGCTTCGCGGATGGCGGAAAGGCGTGACATTGGGTTTTGATAAACACAGACAACGCCTCGGCGCGATCTGCCGGAAGTAAGCGGCACTAGTGCGAGAGCGCGAGGAAATTTTTCAGCAAACTCTTCCCCTGCACCGTGAGGATGGACTCGGGGTGAAACTGCACACCATGGATCGGCAGCTCCTTGTGCCGCAGGCCCATGATCTCGCTCTCGTCATCCGACGCCACCGCCGTGATCTCCAGACAATCAGGAAACGTCTCGCGTTTCACCAGCAGAGAATGATAGCGCGTGGCCTCAAACGGATCAGGCAGACCCGCGAACACGGACTTGCCCGTGTGCTTGATCATCGAGGTCTTCCCATGCATCAGCCGCCCAGCGCGCACCACATCACCGCCGAAGACATGCCCGATGCACTGATGCCCCAGGCACACCCCGAGCAGCGGCGTCGTCGCACCAAAGCGCTTGATCACCTCGTTGCTGATCCCCGCCTCCTTCGGTGTGCATGGCCCCGGCGAGATGCAGATGTGATCGGGCCGCAGCTTCGCGATCTCATCGATTGTGATCTGGTCGTTGCGCCGAATCTCCATCACCGCCCCCATCTCGCCAAAGTACTGCACGAGGTTGTAGGTGAATGAATCGTAATTATCGATGATCAAAAGCATTGTGGCATGGTGCATTCGTCACAGGGAAATGCAACCCGTCGCTCCGCGCGCTACACACCCAAAAACTTGTCCCGCCCCTTTGCCAGCGCCTCGATCTTCCGGTCCGCGATGCTGCGCTTCAGCATCCAGAAGCCGCAATCGGGATGCACGAACTTCACGCGGCCCGCGCCGAGCTTCTTCTCGGCGCGCTCGATGCGCGAGGCGATCTCGTCGGCCGTCTCGACGTGATTCACTTTGATGTCCACCACGCCGAGACCCACGCCGATTTTCGGATCGAGGT
>JANPIW010000137.1:0-10077 GCA_031425215.1 Verrucomicrobiaceae bacterium | reverse complement strand
CTCAACTCTCAACTCTCAACTCTCAACTCTCAACTCTCAACTCTCAACTCTCAACTCTCAACTCTCAGTGCCCCGGACAGCAGCCCTCGGGCGGATCGGTGTCCTCGATCTTCGCGCCCTTCTTCAGTTCGACGAGAAACTCGGTGAACTTCTCGTCGCGGTATTCATCAATGATGCGGCGCTTCACTTCCTCCTTCACTTCCTCGAAAGGCTTCGGCGCGGGCGGTCTGCGGCCCGTCACTCTGGCAATGTGAAATCCAAGCTGCGTGATGAACACAGGACTGATCTCGCCTTCTGCCATCGAGAAGGCGATGGTCTCAAACTCCTCCATGAACTCGCCGCGCCGGAACCAGCCCAGGTCGATCTGCTGCTCCGCCTCCAGGCGGTTTTCTTCTGCGAGCTTCTCGAAATCCACGCCCGCCGTCTGCGCTTTCACACGCAGCTCGCGCATCGACTGGTAAACCTCGATGCGACTCTTCGCCCCAGCGAGACTCTTGGTGATGTGGCTGGCACGCACCTGCTCCTCGGTCATGAAGAGCTGGAGGTTCGTGTCGTAAAACGCGCGCGCCTCGCGATCCGTCGGCTGCGGCTCGGGCGCATAGACCTCGCCCAGCATCCTGTCGAGGCGCACGCCGCTGGCCACGTTCTGGCGCACGACGGACTTGTCCTTCAGCGGCACGCCGATGTTCATGTAAAACTGCTCCTCACCCCCGGCCTCGCTGATCAGGCGCTCAAGCCGCGTCGTGATGTCGTCCTCCTCCACCGTGGGATAGCGCTTCAGCGCCTCCTGGTTCAGCAGCGCGCGCGAAGTGATGTTGTCCTTCGCCGTCGCGCGAAACTCCGGGTCGCGCTCACAACACGCCACCTGGAGCGTGCGCTCAAAGTGCGCTTTGATCTGCCTGAATTCTGAATCGATGATCTCCTCGTCGATGCTCTCGCCGTTGATGATAAGTGCCATGGGCTTCGATCATGGAGCAGCGCGCTCGTTTTGCAATCACCTCGCGCGGCGGCATCACCGTTGGAGATGATCATGGGGCTGTCATGCAGTTGTGGCCTGACCCGCTCTACTGGCACGGATGAAGGCGAGCCAGTGCCGCAGGCTGTTGGAGGCAGACGTGTCAGGCAGCGCGGCTTCATCGAGCATGAGTGTCATTTCCCACCCATGCGCATGCTGCACGGCCACCGCGCCCAAACTGCTCCACCATGTGAGCATGACATGATTGGAATCCAGCACATGCGCCACGAATTGCCGGATGCAGGTGCCAAACGCGTGTTCCCACAAGGCGGCCAACAAAATCGTGCCGGCTCCGTGGCCCTGAAATTCATCTGAAACGGTGAAGGAAACTTCCGCACTCCTCTCATCCTCTTCCGATCGCCAGAAAGAGCCTCCGCCCACGCCGGGAACATCCTCGTTATCTTCGATGACGATGATCCAGCTCGCGTGCTGGCCCTGATCATCCGCGCAAAGCCGGTCAATGAAGGACGGATTGGCACCGCGGAAGCGTGTCCAGAACCTGAAATAAGTGGATTCAGATGAAAGTCGCTTAAAGGCGTCAGTGATGCGCTCCCGGTCATTCGGAAGCAGCGGACGCAGGATCACAGCAAGCCCATTGCGAAGGCGAAGGTGATGATGGGACAACAGAGAGGACGGGTGCATAACTCATCGATCATTCCCAGTGTGCCATTGGTCAGCCGATCCAGCGATACGATTTTATGTCTGCTTTCCCTGGTTCACAATGACCGCTGATTTCAGCACAAGCTTCCCAGAGAGATAATCCTGCGCGAATTTTGAGGCCATGTCGGCACGGTGTCGGCACGGTTGCGATCTCGTGGTTTTCCCCGATACTGCGCGCCCTTTGCCTCCCATGCCCGACCTTGTCACCCGCATTTTCATCATTGATTCCGACTCCGATTTCGTCGGCTGGGCCTCCGCGCATCTCAAATCTCCGTCCGTATCCATCGAAAAATTTGAGAGTGGCGAGGCGGCTCTCGCGGCTTACCAGAAAAACCGCGCCGACCTCGTGCTCGCCGAGGTCCGTCTGCCGGGCATGAACGGCATCGAGCTGCTCAAGCGTGTCCGCCAGCACGATCCCAACAGCATGGTCATCCTCTTCAGCGGTGTTGTCTCCACCAGCCACGTCATCGAAGCCATGCGCATCGGCGCGTTTGACGTGCTGCAGAAAGAGAAGCTCAACTTTGACCTCCGCGTCGTCGTCGAGAGCGCGCTCAGCGCCGTGGAAGGACGCAAGGCCACGCTCGCCATCGCCGCAGAATCCGTACCGCAAAACATCCAGGAGACCATCATCGGCCGCTCCTCGCCGATGCAGGAGGTTTTCAAGCTCATCGGCCGCGTCTCGCGCTCCGACGCGCCGGTGATGATCACCGGAGAGAGCGGCTGCGGCAAGGAGCTCGTCGCCAATGCCATTCACAAATTCAGCGCGCGCGCGCAGAAAGAGTTTGTTGCCATCAACATCACCGCCATCCCCGACAGCCTGCTGGAGAGCGAGCTGTTCGGCCACGAGAAAGGCTCCTTCACCGGCGCGATGACCCAGCGCATCGGTCGTTTCGAGCAGTGCGATGGCGGCACGCTCTTCCTCGATGAAATCGGCGACATGCCCTCCGCCGTGCAGAGCAAGCTGCTGCGCGTTTTACAAGAGGGAACTTTCTCACGCGTCGGCGGAAACCAAACCGTGCGCAGCGATGTGCGCATCCTCGCCGCCACGAATCGCAATCTCGAAGACGAAGTCGCGAAAGGCAGTTTCCGCGAGGATTTGTTTTACCGTCTCAACGTCGTGCGCATCCACATCCCGCCGCTGCGCGAGCGGCGCGACGACGTGCGGCTGCTTGCCGAGTTTTTCCTCCACCGTCTTGCCTCGCGCAAGCGTGGCGGTGGCCAGATGCGTTTCTCCGAGGACGCGCTCGCTGTTCTAGAAGCCTACGACTGGCCCGGTAATGTGCGCGAGCTTGAGAACACCATCCAGCGCGCCTGCGCCCTCTCGAACACCGATGTGCTCCTGCCCGCCGACATCCCGCTAGGCACCAGCGGCAGCCGCCACGGCAGCGCCACCACCAGCGTCACGCGCATGAAGGACGCGCTGCGCATGTTGCTCCACGCCTCCGTCACCACTCCTGACATGGAGCTGATGCCCTGGGTGCAGCGCGAGCTTTCAAAGCTGGCGATGCGACACTTTGAAGAGGACGCGACCAAAGCCGCAAGATTCCTCGGCGTCCCGGTGGCATCTTTCAGCGATACAGGCGGCTCTGCAAAGACTGCGGAGAAAAAGGCACGCAAGGCAAGTTGACGGCGCTCAATCCCCGCCCCCGCAAATCATCCTGTGAAATGATCACAGAAGATCGGGCCGGTTTGCTCGTGTGCGCTCCAGCGCCTGCTCGGCGCGCCACTGCGCTATCCTCGCATGATTGCCACCGAGCAGCACCTCCGGCACTGCCATTCCGCGAAAGTCTGCGGGCTTCGTGTATTGCGGCGCTTCGAGCAGACCGCTCGGGCCGAAGGATTCATCCACCGCGCTGTTCGCATCGCCGAGCACACCCGGAATGAGGCGCACGACGGCATCCAGCACGATGACGGATGCGATGGCTCCATTCGTGAGCACATAATCGCCAATGGAAATCTCCTCGTCCACCCATCGCTCGATCACACGATGATCCACGCCCTCGTAATGACCGCAGATGATGATGAGATGCTGCTCGGTGGAAAGCCGCTGCGCCGCAGTCTGGTCAAAGCGGCGGCCCTGCGGAGTCATCAGCAGCACACGCGCGCCGGGCTGGTGTACTTTTTCCATCGCGGCGAAGAGCGGCTCCGGCATCAACACCATCCCCTGACCGCCGCCGCACGGCGTGTCGTCCACCTGACGATGTTTGCCCACGCCATGCTCACGCAGATCGTGAACGCGCAGATCGAGCAGCCCTTTTTGCACTGCACGCCCCATCATGCTCGTGCCCATCGGCACCGAGACGAGTTCCGGGAAAAGGGTGATCACATCCACCTGCATAGGGCGCCGAGGCTAGCGCCTGCGCGCGTGATGGCAAGCACCCGCGCAATGTGAAGACAAACCGGTGGCGTTGCTTCGTCAGAGATCTGAACGCTCGCGTACCTTTCAGATACACTAGCGCTTCAGGATTTGAATCCTTCCTGGCGGAGGAAATTCTCCACCCAGGTGATGTCGTAGTTGCCGGTCTGGAAGTCGGACGTGGTGAGAATTTTGCTTTGCAGCGGGATTGTAGTCTTGATCCCCTCGATGACGAACTCGCCCAGCGCGCGGCGCATACGGCGGATGGCGATGTCACGCGTGGCGCCGGTGACGATGAGCTTGGCGATCATGCTGTCGTAGTGCGGCGGGACTTCGTAGCCGGCATAGACGTGGGTATCGACGCGGACGCCACGGCCGCCGGAGGCGTACCAGAGATTGATGCGGCCGGGGCTGGGTGCGAAGTTGCGCGCGGGGTCCTCGGCGTTGATGCGGCACTCGATGGCGTGGCCGCGCGGCTGGGCGTTCATGACGTGCTCGGAGAGCGGGAGGCCGGCCGCAATGCGGATCTGCTCCTTGATGAGATCGCAGCCGTACACTTCCTCGGTGATGGGATGCTCCACCTGGATGCGGGTGTTCATCTCCATGAAGTAAAAGTTTTTGCACTCGTTATCGACGAGGTACTCGATGGTGCCGGCGTTTTCGTAGCCGATCTCTTTGACGAGCTTGGTCGTGGCATCGCCCATGCGTTGGCGCAGCTCGGGGGTCATCTTGGGTGAGGGGCATTCCTCGATGATCTTTTGGTTCCGCCGCTGCATGGAGCAATCGCGCTCGCCGAGGTGGCGGACGTTGCCGTGGCGGTCGGCCACCACCTGGAATTCGATGTGGTGCGGCTTCTCGACGAGCTTCTCCAAATACATGGAGCCATCGCCAAAACATTTTTGCGCTTCGAGCGAGGCGGCCTGGAAGCTGGAAGCGAGGGTGGCTTCATTCAGGCACGGCCTCATGCCGCGTCCGCCGCCGCCCGCTGTGGCTTTGACCATGACGGGAAAGCCGAGCTTGCGCGCGATCTTGAGCGCTTCCTTTTCGTCCTTCACGATCCCATCGGAGCCCGGAGTGACGGGCACACCGAACTTGCGCGCGGTCGCGCGGGCCTGGTTCTTGTCGCCCATCATGGCGATGACTTTGGCGGACGGGCCGATGAATTTGATTTTGCACCGCTCGCACACGTCGGCGAATTCCTCGTTCTCCGAGAGGAAGCCGTAGCCGGGGTGGATGGCATCGACGTTGGCGATCTCCGCGGCGGAGATGATGCGGCTCATCTTGAGGTAGCTCTCGCTGCTGGGGCCGGGGCCAATGCAGATGGCCTCATCGGCGAGGTGGACGTGCATGGAATCGACATCTGCCTCCGAATAGACGGCGACAGTTTTGACATCGAGTTCTTTGCAGGCGCGGATGACGCGGAGGGCGATCTCACCACGATTGGCGACGAGGACTTTTTTGAACATGGGGCGGAAAGCTAAGGGCTAAGAGCTGAGAGCGAAGATGTGAGCGACAGAGAGCAAAGGGGCGGCGAGTTTGGATTCAGGCTCTCCGCCCTTCGCCCTTCGCTCTTCAGGCTCCTCACACTTTGAGTTCAAAGAGCGGCTGTCCGTATTGCACGGGCTTGCCGTCCTCGACGAGGATGCGGGCGATGGTGCCGGTGGCCTCGGCTTTGATTTCGTTCATGACTTTCATCGCCTCGATGATGCATGTGACGGAGTTCTCACCCACGACATCGCCGACGTTCACGAACACTTTCTCTCCTTGCCCTGCGGAGCGGTAGAAGGTGCCCACCATGGGCGAGTTGATCGTGGGGCCCATCGGCTCGCTGGCGGCTGAGGCGGGTGAAAGCGCTGGCGTGGGCGCGGTGGGCCCGGTGGCCTGCACGACGGCTGCTGGAGCGGTGGCGGCAGCGGGCATGCGGCTCATCAGCTCATGCACGGCATCGAGATCGGAGCCGCGCTTGAGTTTGAGCACCATGCCTCCGCGCTCGAAATGGAAAACGCTGAGGCCTTTCTTCTCCATCAGATCAACGATTTGCGTGATCTCCTTCAAATCCACGGCGGTCGCCTGAGCGGGCGCGGCCTTTTTGTTTGCGACGGGTCGTTTCTTGGTCGGCATGTGTTCGGGTTGGTCTTGAGGCCGGTGATGCTAGGTCGCTGCATCCGCGTGGCAAGAGCAAAGGTTGCTGATGGGCAAACCTGGGACATGGAGCATCCCGTGGAGTTCTACAATCCGGGCCGCCCCATCGGCGGACGTGCCTGCCCGCGCACGGTGGAGATCAACGACGAGACGCTCGGCAACATTTACTACGACACCGATGAAAAGCAGTCCGGCGGTTCCGGTGTGTTTTTCAGAACGATGGCCACAGCGAGTCTGAAGCGTTGAACTCATTGAGTTCGCATGTCCGGCGGCAAGAAGCGCAACTTCGCCGTGGTATGCTGTCATCAACCATGAACTCACACTCTCACCCATCGTCATCGGTCTCCCCGGTATCTGGTCCCAACTTGGACTCGCAGTCCTGCCCCGAATGTTTCGAGCATGCCGCGCCGGAGGCTGGTCATGGTCGGCGGGATTTCATCCGTGTCCTGACGGGCGGTGCGATGGGGATCGTGGGCGGATCGTCGCTGCTCTCGCACCCGGCGTTCAGCGCGCCACCAGCTGAAACGGCGCGTGCGGCGAAGCCCGCTGAAGGACTCATCCGCGAGCTGTTCGCCACGCTCACGGTCGAGCAAAAAACGGCGATGGTGATGCCTTGGAATCATGGCGCGGACAAAGGCGGCATCCCGACGCGCCTCAAGACGCACAACGCGGCGCCACTCGGCAAGAAGCTTGGCGAGCAGTTCACCAAGCCGCAGCAGGATCTCATCCGCGAGACCTTCATGGCGATCCTTTCCGGCGACGAGGCATTCCTGCGGATCAGCCGCAATGGAAAGTGGGACAGCAGCGGTGCCTTTGAGGGTAATGGCATCGCCATCTTTGGCGATCCATCGGGCAAGGATCCTTTCTCCTGGGTCTTCGCCGGTCATCACCTCACACTGCGCTGCGACGGCAATTCCCAGCCCAACACCGCCTTCGGTGGCCCGATGTATTACGGTCACTCCGCCAACGGGCACAGCGATCAAAACGTGTACTACTACCAGACGCGGGAGGTGATGAGCGTGTTTGACATGCTCAACGAAGAGCAGCGGAAACATGCGGTGATCGTCGGTTCACCTGGCGACGGCGTGGGCGCGTTGAGGGCCCGCTTGATCGAGCAACCACCGGCCGGAGTCGGCTACGGTGATCTCGATGAATCGCAGCGCACGCTCGTGACCGGTGTGATGCGCACCTTGCTCAATCCGTTCCGCAAGGAAGATGGCGACGAGGTGATGCAGCTCATCAAGACCAACGGCGGCGTGAACAAACTGCGCCTGGCATTCTACAAAGACAACGCGGAGAAGGGCAATGACCGCTGGGACGCCTGGCGCATCGAAGGCCCCGGCTTTGTCTGGAACTACCGCGTGCTGCCGCATGTGCATTGCTTTGTAAACGTCGTCGGCCAAGCATAGGAATGCCGACGTGTGTTCATGCCTTGCACGTTGGGTTGCTTCTCGGCAGCCTGACAGCGAGCAGCGCATGCGCGGACGAACAGCCGGATTTCAAAGGCGATATCCTGCCAATCTTCGATGCGAAGTGCATCCGCTGCCACGGTGCGAAACGCCGTGGCGGCAAGCTCGACATGCGCACGATGGACGCGCTGCTCACGGGTGGCGTGACTGGCCCCGCGATCAAGCCAGGCAACGCGAAGAAGAGCCTGCTCATTGAGTTGATCCATTACAAGGAGATGCCCCCGAAGAAGGAGAAGCCCGTCGTCACCGGGGAGGAACTTGAATTGCTGCGGAGATGGATCGACGCGATGCCCGTGGCCGCCGTTCCTTCAAGCACGGCCCGACAGTGAGCACGTCTGCCCGCATTCGACAATCATTTTGGGGTTAAATGGTCGGGCTGGCGGGATTCGAACCCACGACCTCTTCGTCCCGAACGAAGCGCGCTACCAGACTGCGCTACAGCCCGCCGGTTTTCCCTGCGAGAAAGTTGTCACGACGTGTCGTGCAACGGGCCGCATTGGTAGCATCCGTGATTTCATGCGCAAGCCGGAAGATGATCCCGTCACGAAGGCAGATGCTCAATACCCGAGCCAGGTGCCTAGCCATTTCTCCATCTCGGCCAGGCTCATGCCTTTGCGCGCGGCGTAGTCCTCGACTTGGTCTTTGGCGACGACGCTGATGCCGAAGTAATGCACATCAGGGTGGCTGAAATACAAGCCGCTCACCGCCGCGCCAGGGTGCATGGCCATGCTCTCGGTGAGCGTCACGCCCGTCTTCTCCGTCGCGCCGAGAAGGTCAAAGAGCACGGGCTTCTCGGTGTGATCGGGCTGCGAGGGATAGCCGGGCGCGGGTCGGATGCCGCGATAGCGCTCTTTGACGAGGTCTTCGTTGCTGAAATCCTCGGACTTCTCGTAGCCCCACGCGACACGCGCTTGTTTGTGCAGGTACTCCGCGAACGCCTCAGCCAGCCTGTCCGCGAGTGCCTTCGTGATGATGGCGCTGTAAGGATCGTGCGCGGCTTCAAACTCCTTCGCAAACTCATCACCGCCGTGAATGCCGACGGCAAAGCCGCCGATGTAGTCCGCCCGTCCGCTGCTCTTCGGCGCGATGTAATCGGAGAGCGCGTAATTGGGCGTGTCCTTTTTGATTACCTGCTGACGCAGCGTGTGGAAGACGCAGCGTGCCGCTTTGCGTGAGGCGTCGGTGTACACCTCGATGTCGTCGCCGATGCTGTTCGCGGGAAACAATCCAAACACGCCGCGCGCGGTGAAGCGGTTCTCAGCGATCACGCGATCCAGGATGCGGTTCGCATCGCCGAAAAGCTTCACCGCCTCGACCTCCGCCTTCACCTTCATCTCCGGGTCTTCATGCGCTGAAGAAAAACGGTTCTCCGCCGCGATCCACCGGCCCCGCAGCTCCCATGAGTGGAAGAATGGCGACCAGTCGATGTAACCGCGCAGTGTCGGAATGAGGTCCGCGCCTTCCAAAGTCTTCGCGCCGATGACCGACGGCACCGCGATCTCCTGCGCGGCCCAATCACATTTGAAAGCCTTTTCCCGCGCCTCGCTCAGCGGCAGCAGCGCACGTTCTTTTTTCTTGCCGTACTCGATACGCAAACGTGCGTGACGCGCCTCGTTTTCGGACACAAACGTGGCGCGCTGTTCGGCGCTGATGAGTGAGGTGGTCACTGGCACACTGCGTGATGCATCGAGCACATGCACCACGGGCTGAGAGTAATGCGGCGCGATCTTGATGGCCGTGTGCGCCGCGCTTGTCGTCGCGCCTCCGATTAGCAACGGAATCTTCATCCCGCGCCGCTCCATCTCGGTTGCGACGTGTACCATCTCATCGAGCGAAGGCGTGATCAGTCCGCTCAGCCCGATGACATCCGCGCCCTTCTCGATGGCGGCGGCCAGAATTTTATCGCACGGCGTCATCACACCGAGGTCAGTGACCTCAAACCCATTGCAGGCTAGAACCACGCCGACAATATTTTTGCCAATGTCATGCACGTCGCCCTTCACCGTGGCGAGCACGATCTTCGCTCCACCCTGCTGCGCGGCCTCGGCCGGGATGAGATCGGCGGCGGTCAGGGACGAGGCAGCGGCGTTTCCACTGGCTCCTCCATCAACTGGTTCTCCACGCCCGATGCCCGCCGCAGAGCCTCCATCGTTCCCTCCTCGATCAGACGAAACCGCGTCGCCACCTCCTGGCTGAGACTTGGTTTGAAATTGCGCCAGGAGTTTTTTAACAAGGACATTGTCTGGGGTGTGCTCATGAAGCTTGCGTTTGACTTCGCTATCGTACTTCTGTCGGAATTCATTGATGAAATTCCCATCGACGGCGGCTTCGAGATCAGCGGCCAGCTCGGCAGCGAATTTCACTTCGACTCGTCGCTCTTCGAGAGTCAGGCCGTCGTTGGGCGTGTAGCGGAAAAGCTTGCCGTTATCGCTGTC
>JANPIW010000136.1:0-1784 GCA_031425215.1 Verrucomicrobiaceae bacterium | reverse complement strand
ATCCTGACGCCACCGCAAAAAGGCAGAGGACAAAGGAATGGGGACAGAGGAATGAAGTCATTCAACCAAGGCAATTCATTCCTCTGTCCCCATTCCTTTGTCTCCATTCAGATTCAGGGACGAAAAATGAAGAGTGAAAATCAGCGTCAATGCGCTAGTCTCGTGGCATGAATCGCATCACGATAAATCCAAACCAGTGCGGCGGACGCCCTTGCATCCGCGGGATGCGCATTCGTGTGAAGGACGTGCTCGACATGCTGGCCGAGGGTGCCTCTGAGGTGGAAATCCTCGAAGATTATCCTGACCTGGAAGCCGGGGACATCCGCGCCTGCCTGGCCTATGCGGCCCGTTACTTCGACCACCCGGTGCTCGTGACTGCCTGATATGCGTTTTCTCGTGGACGCACAATTGCCTCCCGCCCTCGCCCGTTTTCTCGAAGCACAAGGGCACGAGGCCTGTGCTGTGCGTGAAGTCGGCCTGCGCGAGGCGGATGACACAGACATATGGGCCTTCGCCTTGCAGGAAGGCTGGATCATCGTGACCAAGGATGAAGACTTTCCTGAGCGCGCGCTGAACAGCCGCACGGCACCGCAGATCGTCTGGCTGCGCATCGGCAACAGCACGAAACGGGTCTTGGTCGCATGGTTTGCCCCACTGTTCCCGGATGTGCTCCGCGAACTCACGGCTGGGCATCGGATCGTTGAGGTGCGCAAGTGAGCTTTCCTGTTCTTGTCCATTCGTGGCTCGATCATCTGTCTTTCCGCCTCCGCGCCTCCGCTTTGACACCACGGGCAGCCTGACTACTCTTCGCGCCCGTTTTCAAAAAACCGTTTCCCCATTCCATGAGCAACACAGGCAAAAAACATGAGTTCCAGGCCGAGGTCAGGCAGGTCCTCGACATCGTCATTCATTCCCTCTATACCGACCGCGAGATTTTCATCCGCGAGCTGGTGAGCAACGCGGCTGACGCGCTGGAAAAGATGCGGCTGACGCAGCTCACGGAGAAGAGCGTCTTTGACGCGGAGCTGCCGCTGGAGATCAACATCTCGACCGATGAGACGGCGAAGACGCTGACCATCGCGGACTACGGCATCGGCATGACAGAGGCGGAGCTGGTGGAAAACCTCGGCACCATCGCGCACTCGGGATCGAAGGCATTCGCGAAGGCGCTGCAAGCGGCGGGCAAGGACAAGGATGCGCGGCTCATCGGGCAGTTTGGCGTGGGATTTTACAGCGCGTTCATGGTTTCCGATGACGTGAAGGTCTATACGCACACGTGGCGCGAGGATGGCGGGCATCTGTGCTGGACGAGCGATGGCGCGAGCAGCTACAGCATTGAGGAAGCGCCCGGACAGCGGCGCGGCTGCCGCATCGTGCTGCATCTCAAAGACGACGCGGAGGAGTACAGCCGCGCCTCGCGTGTGAAGCAGGTGCTGGCGAAGTATTCGCACTTCGTCGGCTTTCCCATCCATGTGAATGGGGAGCGCGTGAACAAGGTCGAGGCCGTGTGGCTCAAGAGCAAAGACCAGGTGACGGACGAGGAGTACAAGGAGTTTTACAAATTCGCCGCGCACGCTTTTGACGAGCCGAGCTACCGCCTGCATTTCCAGGCGGACGCGCCGCGTGTGATCAACGCGCTCATCTTCACGCCATCGGAAAACATGGAGATGCCGGGCATGGGCCAGATGGAGCCGGGCGTGGCGCTGTATTGCAAAAAGGTGCTCATTGATCCGAAGCCGCCGAAGCTCCTGCCAGAGTGGATGCGCTTCATCAAAGGCGTGATC
>JANPIW010000135.1:0-6066 GCA_031425215.1 Verrucomicrobiaceae bacterium | reverse complement strand
TACATTGTGCGTAATTATACGTTTTTTCTTTAGTCCCGGCTTCAGCGGGAAAAGACAATGGCTGGCACCCTTGCCCGGTTTAAGCCGGGACTACATAACGAATGTCGCACTTCACTGCAACGTCGCGCTCGGCACTTCGATCTCCATCACCAGACCGCGCAACTCCGCGTGTCGTGGCTGTTGCAGCTCGGGATCCTCGTCCAGTTTGCGCTCCGCGAGTTTCCGCGCCAAACGCACCAGCCGCGTGTCCGCCAGCAGCTCGGCAAAGCGCAGTGGTGCCTGACCGCTCTGCGCGCGCCCCAGCACATCGCCCGGACCGCGCCGCTTGAGATCTTCCTCGGCGATGAGAAATCCGTCATCGGTCTCCTCCATGATCGCCAGCCGCGCTCTGGTCTCCTCGTCATCGTCTTTGATGAAGAGCACGCAATACGAAGTGTGCGTCCCGCGTCCGATGCGGCCACGAAGCTGGTGCAACTGCGCGAGGCCGAAGCGCTCCGCGTTGTGGATGTACATCACCGTCGCATTCGGCACATCGACGCCGACCTCCACCACCGTCGTCGAAACGAGCGCCAGTGTGCGGCCTTCGCGAAACTCACGCATCACAGCCTCCTTCTCCTCCGCGTCCAGCTTCCCGTGCAGCAGACCCACACTGTGCGGCGCGAGCAGCTCGCTCCATTGCACATGGCCCTTCTTCGCGGCGGACGCGTCGAGCTTCTCGGACTCCTCAATCAGTGGATAAACGAGATAGCCCTGCCGTCCCGCGCCGATCTGCTCGCGCAAAAACTTTGCCGCGTCTTCGAGCTTTTTTTGCGCGCGCACTTTGGTGATGATCTTGCCGCGCTCTTTGGGACGCTCGTCGATGACACTCACATCGAGGTCGCCGTAGAGCGTCAAGGTGAGAGTTCGCGGGATGGGCGTGGCGGTCATCACGAGAACGTCTGGCGTGTGGCCTTTCTGGATGAGACGCGCGCGCTGCGTCACGCCGAATTTATGCTGCTCATCGATCACCACGAGACCCAGCCGCTGGAGCGCGTCGCGATCGTGCAGCAGCGCGTGTGTGCCTATGAGAATCTGCGCGCCCTCGTCCTCGCCGCGCGTGTCGCCCGCGCCACCGCTGCGGAAGCCGATCCGCACACCGAGCGGCGCGAGCCATTTCTTTGCGGTGAGCAGATGCTGCTCCGCCAGAATCTGCGTCGGCGCCATCAGCGCAGCCTGGCTGCCGCACTCCACGGCAGCCAGCATCGCCGCGAAGGCCACCACCGTTTTCCCGCTGCCCACATCGCCGTGCAGCAGGCGGTTCATCGGCACAGGCGCTGCCATGTCGCGTGTGATCTCCGCGAGCGAGCGCTGCTGCGCGCCGGTCAGCTCGAAAGGCAGGCTCTGCAAAAACGCCGCGCTCAATGTTCCATCACCCGCGTGAGCCTGACCGCCCGCCTCGATCATTGCGCGCCGCCGCCGCACCACGCGAAGCTGGTAACCGAAGAATTCCTCCAGCGCCAGATAGCGGCGCGCGGCATCGAGTTCCTCCAGCGACGCGGGGAAATGCGCCGTGTGCAGCGCGCGGGAGCGATTCCATCCTGCAAACTCACCTTTATCAGAAGGCGCGGGCAGCAAGTCATCCACGATGTGATCGCCAAACATCTCCATCACATGCCACGCCGCGACGCGCACGGATTTTTGCGCCAGCCCGCCGCGCAGCCGATAGACAGGTGTGATGCGGCTGGTGTGGATCGTCGTCGCATCATCGTCCTCCCCCTCGCTCAGCGATTCGTATTCCGGGTGATCCATGAAGAGCCTTCCCTTCTGCTCCTTGATGCGGCCATAAACGATCAGCTCCTGATCCTGCGCGATCACACGGCTCATGAACGCCATCCCCCACCAGCGCAGCGTGAGCGTCTGCGCCGCGCCCATGGCAAAGTGCGGCTCCACCTGCGCCTCAAACACGCCTTTGCCGCGACCGAAAAACTTCACCGCCGTTTTCGTCACCACCACATGATGACACACCGGCGTTTCTGAAGCCTGAACCACCGCGTCATCCATCCGCCGCCGGTCCTCATGGCGGAACGGCAGCATCCACAGCACCTCCCCCGCCGTGGTGATGCCCTCCTTCGCCAGTTGCTTCACGACGTGAGCGGAGATGCCGGGAATGTCGGTGAGCGGAGTTTGCAAATGGATGAGGCTCGGCTGCAATTTGATGGTCGAGAGTTGATGGTTGATAGCCTGAAATCCTGATGGGCGCTGGCAATTTGGGCGGCGCTGAATCTTTTTGCACTTTTTGAATCTTTCCTGAATCCGGGAAACGCGCAGCGGGGTAGCTGGGAAGTTCAGCCTCAGACTCAGCCGCCGGAAGGTGGCTGAGGCGTCAATCCATCAATCACATCAAACCAAACACACATACACCCATGAAAGCATCCATCCTGATCGCATGCATCACCTCTGCTCTGGCGGCCAGCTCCGCTCCTGCGGCGCTGATCTTCGGACTCACCAGCTCCAACAGCCTCGTCCGATTTGACTCGTCCACGCCAGGCTCCGTCACATCCATCGGCCTGATCACAGGGGCCACGGTTGTGGACCTGGATTTCTCCCCGGCGAATGATCGGCTCTACGGCATCACGTCCACCGGTGATCTCTACTTCATCAACACCGCCACGGGTGCGGCGACGCTGGCCACGGCTGCCACGGGCGGCATCGCGGGCACCACGGACTTTGATTTCAATCCCATCGCCGACCGCGCGCGTGTCTATGCCAGCGCCACGGATCAAAACTTCCGCCTCGTGCCCGATGCCAGCGCCATCACCGCGCCGCAGACCGGCACGCCGGGAGCGGTCATCGCGGACGGCACTTTCACCAACACGGCGTTTAATTTGGTGGCCAATGCGTACACAAACAACTTCGATTCGGGCACGGGTGCCACGACGCTCTACAGCATCGACACATCCGCGGACCAGCTCATCATCCACAGCGTGGCTCCGCAATTCAACACCGTGGCGGCAGTCGGCTCTGGTTTGGGCGTGACGCTGGCCAGCGATGTGGGTTTTGACCTGGGGAAGGACGGGCTGGCCTATCTCTCCAGCGGCAGCAATCTTTACACGGTTGATCTTGGCCTGGGCACGGCATCATCCGTGGGAGCCATTGGCATCGCGGGTGTGACCTCCATCGCGGTCGCTGTCCCTGAGCCGAGCCACAGTCTCCTGGCGCTTTCCGGCTTCGGCTGCGCGCTGCTGCGCCGTCGCCGTCGTGCCGCCAGCTCCAAGTAATTTTTGCCCAGGCAGGCTGCGCCGATGCTGAAAATGCAAGGCGCAGCCTGACAGGGACATGGATTCATTCACCCGATGAATGCTGACACCAAATCCGTCCGCCGGGGAGAAGGCAGGAAAGGGCATGGATCGGAGCGCTACCCAGTGAATACGGTGCGCTTGTTGATGGTCGTTGCGTTTGCAGGCGCTGCGATCCTCGGTGGCAAAGTGGTGATGAAAGTCGTGCAAAACTTTCGCGGAAAGTTGCTCAGCGACGAGGCTCGGACGATGATCGCGGCACAGAATCTCGATGCAGCGGCGGAGCGTCTCCAGGCTGCGATGCAGATGGCGCCCGAGGAGCCAGCGGTGCTGCGCGCCGTCGCCGACTACCTGCTCAAGACCCATGCTGATCCGCAGACGAGTTTGATTTTTCTCAGCAAGCTCCGCGCGCTCGGCGAGGCGCGCCCCGAGGACATGGTTGATTTCGCCCATGCGCGTCTGCTATCGGGAGACATTCCTGCCGCCAGGGCGGAGTATGAAAAGCTGAACGATTCCGAAAAGCTCGGGCGCAAGGGCCTCATGTTGCTGGCGAAAATTCTCGGTGATGAAGGCCAGAAGTTGGAAGCCAATAAAACGCTGCGCCAGGCTCAACTCACCGAGCCGGACAATCCTGAGAGCAGGCTGCGGTTGGCGTTGTTGGACATCGACCAGCCCCTCGAACCTGTGCGACAGCGCGCCCTCAAGACGATCTGGGAAATCGCCGGCCAGGCAGATGAAATCGCACTCCAGGCCATCGCATTCCTCGCCAGCAGCAAGACTCTCTCTGCCACTGAGGCAGAGCGATTGCGCGAGGTGGTGACCGTGCATCCCAGAGCCGGAGACCAGCACCGCTTTCATGTCTTGAGCGCTTACCTGAGGCTGCATCCATCTCAGCGCGCCTCGGTGCTCGATGAGGAATGTGCCAGCTCGCACGGCAGGGCTGTCAGCGATCAACTGCATCTGCTTCGGTGGCTCGTGGCCGAGGGAGAGCACGAGCGCGTCCTCGCACATGTGCCTGAAACGATCGCGCTGAGATCAGCAGAAGCCTTTCCGATTTATGCAGAGGCGCTCATCGCGGCACGGCGCTGGGAGAAATTGCGTACCATGCTGGAATCGAAACCGCCGCCGCCTCTTTCTGAATCGGCGAAATGCCAGTTGCTCGCGGAGTGTCATTCCAGGATCGACGCGGACCTGATCAAGACGCGGCACTTGCTAGGCAACGTCTATCGCGCCACCAACAAAAGCGATGAGCTGCTGGTGGTGCAACGTGCGGCCCAACTGGCCGAGAACCTCGGACTTTGGGACATAGCCGCCGAAGGTTACGACATCATCGCGACGAAGAACGCCCGCATGAAAGTGACCATGCTCACCAAGGTGCAGGAGATGGCGGCCATGCAAAAAGACGGCGAAAAAATGCTCGCGGTGGCGGAGGACCTCGCCGCCTTCCGTCCCAATGGCATCATGCACTGCGCTCGGCGCGATTACCTCCGGCTCGTGCTCGGCAGCAGCATGGAAAAGGCATGCCACGCGGTGCAGTCATTGGAGTCGGACTTCGCAGATGCGCGCACGCCGGAGGCCGCCGCCTACTTTGCCGTGCTGAGGGCGCTCGCCGCGTACCGCATAGGAGACATCGCACGAATGCGCGGCGAGATGGATTCCATCACTGATCCCCATGCCTTGCCGCCCGGACCTCGTGCGGTGATGGCCGGCTTGCTCTGTCTTTCCGGCAGTGACGAGGCCCTTGCCTTCAAAATCGCCGAGGCTGTGCCTGAAGCGATTCTGATCCCGGAGGAACTGCACTTTCTCAAGCTCGCGCTCTGAGACGGGACAAAGTTGATGGTTGCTTCCGGCTGCTTGATGGCCTGAAGTGCGGAAGGTAAATCTCAACCATCAACTCTCATCATGACCGGCCTCCATCTTGACCCGATTTACAAGCAACACGACACCGGCCCCGGCCATCCCGAGTGCCCGGCGCGGTATGACGCGGTCACGAGGGCGCTCACGGATGCGGGGCTGGTGGAAAAGACCACCGCGATCCCAAAGCGGGATGCCAGCGTCGAGGAGATCGCGCTTTGTCATCCGAAGACGTACATCGAGATCGCGAAGCGCGATGTGGAAAGTGGGCGCGATGATTTATCGACGGGTGACACCTCGATTTGCCCGCGCAGCTATGATGCCGCGCGCGCCGCAGTCGGCGCGGTGCTCAATGCGGTGGATGCGGTGATGACGGGCAAGCTGACGAACGCGTTCTGCGCGGTGCGACCCCCGGGGCATCACGCGCGGCCCGAGCAGGGGATGGGCTTTTGTCTCTTTAACAACATCGCCATCGGCGCGCGACACGCGCAGCAAAAGCATGGCGCGGAGCGCGCGCTGATCGTCGATTGGGACGTGCATCACGGGAACGGCACGCAGGACATCTTCTATGAGGATCCCAGCGTGTTCTTCTTCAGCTCCCATCAATCACCGTGGTATCCCTTCACCGGTCATGCGGATGAGACCGGCGCGGGCAAAGGCAAGGGCACCACGATGAACTGCCCCTTCCCCGCTGGCTCAGGCATGAAAGAAATCGGCGCTGCATTCCGCGACCGACTGCTGCCCGCGATCAACAATTTCAAACCCGATCTCATTCTCATCTCCGCCGGTTTCGACTCGCGCCTCGGCGATCCTCTCGGCCAGTTTCGGCTCACCGATGATGATTTCATCGAGCTGACCCGCCTCATCAAACAAGCTGCGGCTGAGCACTGCCAAAGTCGTGTCGTCTCCGTGCTCGAAGGCGGCTACAGTTTGAAAG
>JANPIW010000134.1:0-2807 GCA_031425215.1 Verrucomicrobiaceae bacterium | reverse complement strand
GCGAGGATGAAGACGATGTTCGGGCGCTGCGCGGCGATGGATGAGCCGCCCAGGAGCGCGAGGAGAGCAAAAGTGGTGAGCAGAAATTTCATTCGGGAATCGGATCAGTGCGCTTCACGACCTTGCCTTCCCACACCGCCTCGTCCGTTTTTCTGTCGTAGGCGAGCACGCGGCTGGCGCTGTTCGGCGCGGGCGGACGGTCGATTTTCGGCAGCCACTTTTTGTGCTCGGCGATGATGGAGGCATGTTCGGCTTTGCCGGCGAGGTTCGTCCATTCGTTCGGGTCGGCGTGCATGTCGTAGAGCTCCTCGGTGCCATCGGCGTAGTGGATGTAACGCCAGCGTTCGCTGCGGATGCCGTGGTTGCCCTGGTTGTGCGAGGTGATGGCCGGCCGGTCGCGTTTGGTGGCAGCGTCTTTGAGCTGCGGCACGAGGCTGAGACCTTCGAGGTCGTCACGTTTCGGCACGCCGGTGAGTTCGATGAGCGTGGGATAGATGTCGAGCAGTTCGGCGGGCTGGGTGCAGCGCTGGCCGAGCTTCACGCCGGGGCCGGCGAAAATGAGCGGCACGCGCGTGCCGTCGTCCCAGAGCGTGTTCTTTCCAGTGATCCCTTTTTCCCCAAGATGCCAGCCGTGGTCGCCCCAGACGACGACGATCGTGTTCTCCGCGTGGCCGGATTCCTCGAGCGCGGCGAGCAGGCGACCGATCTGCGCATCCACGAAACTCGTGCTGGCGAGGTAGCTGCGGACCAGGTTGCGCCACTGGTTGTTTTCTTGGACCCACTTCAGCCGCGGCTCAGGGAGGTTCCAGTGCAGATACCAGGAGAAGCGCGGTGTGTCGTCACGGTCGGACGCGAGGATCTTGGGCAACACACTGTCGTCATCGGGATACAAGTCAAACCACTTCTGCGTGGCGTAGCACGGCACATGGGGGAGAAAAAATCCCGCGGCGATGAAGAACGGCTGGTCCTTGGGCGCGGTCTTGATCTGCTCGACGGTCCACGTCGCGACCTGATAGTCCCCCTTCTTCGTGTCGTCGTTGTCGGGCGGCCACACGCCCCAATCCATGAGCGGGTGATCGCCCATGGGTGTCGGCGGGATCAGCTTTTTCGGCGGCTTCGCTCCCACGCCGCCCAAGGGGGCGGTGACTTGAAACTCGGGCGCGAGCTGCGCCCCAGGAGCGGCAGCCTTTTTCTTGGCCTGCCCGCCTCCCCCACTGTTGGTGCCGCCGTGGAAGATCTTTCCCGTGGCGGCGGTGCGATAGCCCTGCGCGGCGAAATGCTGCGGCAGCGAGACGCGGTCGCGCAACTCCGGCTGGGCTCGCGGCGCGGGTGAGAGTCCGTAAATGCCGGTCGTCGTTGGGCGCAGGCCGAACAAAAGGCTGGTGCGCGAGGGATTACATAGCGGCGCCTGGCAGTGCGCGTTGAGGAACGTGGTGCCGCGCTCGGCGAGGCGATCGAGGTGTGGCGTCTTTGCCAGCGGATGGCCGCCGAGGTGACCGATCCAGTCGTTCTGGTCGTCGATGGCGATGAACAGGATGTTGGGTTTTCGCTCGGCGGCGAACGCAGAACCGCTGAGCAACGGCCCGAGCGCGAGTATCGTAAGAACGATTCTGAAGTGTTTCATGAGTGAGGGTCTCCTCGATTGGGCGAGGTTGCTCCGAACGGTGGTTTCCCAGGCGTGCTTAATTCGATTTCTTCTTTCACTTGCCCTTACCAGTGGCTGGACATTCTGCGGGCGGCGTGAGCCCGTCGTCTGGTTGATTACACAAACGCCACGGGTCGTGCAGGCGGCGCATTTCCGCGAGTAGCAGCGCTTCCATTTCGGCGAGCTTGTCTGCGTGTTGCGGGTCCGCAGCGAGATTCACCTGCTGTGTCTTGGGTGTTGTGCCAGCTAGCGCGATCACTTTCTGGTCGTGATGAGCGGCGACAAACTCGTTGGGGTTGTCCTTAAGGTTGAACAACTGTGTTTCCCGCACCGAGCCGTTCATCACATCGTATTTGATGAGCTTCCAATCACCCTGTTTCACCGATCTCATACCTGGCTTGGTGCCGCCGTTGTAAACGCCGTAGAGCACGTCGCGCACGGCTGGCTTTTGGCCGGTGAGCACGGGTTTGAAGCTGAGGCCTTCACTCGTATCCGGCGCGGCGATGCCTGCCAGATCGCAGAGCGTGGCGAGCACGTCGAGCAGATAGATGTTCCCTTGAACGCGCGAGCCGGCCTTAATTCCGGGGCCGCGCACGAGGAACGGCACGCGCCAGGTGTGCTCGTACAGATTCTGTTTTCCCTGGAGGCCGTGGCGGCCAATCGCGATGCCGTGGTCCGCGGTGTAGAAGATGTAGGTGTTGTCCAGTTCGCCCAGCGCTTCGAGGTTGGCCAGCACGCGGCCGATTTGGATGTCGATGTTCTCGCTGCACGCGAATTCGCGCCCCAGTTCGTTGCGGATGGTCCGTTCGTCGCGCCGCTCCCAGACGCCGCTGACGGCGACTTCGTCTCGCAAGCCCGGATGGCCGTGAGGAAACGGATGTGCCGGAAGGTAGTTCGGCGGCAGCTTGGGCTGTTTCGGGTGTGCGGGGGGCGGCGCGGATTTGTCGCTGTGATTCACGGCGCCGTACTTCGCAAGCAGTTCCGGTGTGCCGTCCCGTTCGTTGTGCGGGTGCGAGAAGCCGAAGTAAATCAGAAACGGCTTGGTGTCCTTGGCTGACTCGCGCTGCGCGAGGTAATCCAGCACGCGGTCGCCATGCCACGCGCTGCCCGTTTCGGGCGTGCCGCCGCGCTTGGTGGCGTCGTGTCGCACGGTGAAGAGTTT
>JANPIW010000133.1:0-2453 GCA_031425215.1 Verrucomicrobiaceae bacterium | reverse complement strand
GTGGCAAAATTCGCGGCGAACTCAGGCCGTGGGCGGACGCGGTGAGGAAGATCGCGGAGGAGAAGCAGGTGCCGGTGGTGGACTTGTTCGGGCGCAGCATTGAGCTGCTTGAGAAGCTGGGGCCAGCAGCCTCCGATGAGTTTAATCCGCCAGCCAAACCCGGCAGGACTGACCGCACCCATCTCAATGCCAAGGGAGCGGAGGTCATGGCAAAGGTCATAGCGGATGAGCTGCGCAAAGTTGCCCCTGAGATCGCGAAGCTGCTCAAGTAGAGCGCGCAGTTCTCAGCCTGCTATTCTTCCCTTCAGCGGCTCGCGCGCGTCCTTCGACTTTGCATTCATTGCAGTGATGCTGCTGAGGAAAGAAATCGCCACCGCGTCGCCATCAAACACGCACGTCACCGTGTCGCTGTGCGGCGTCTCGAAATAGCGCCAGGTCATCACGAGGGTGTCGTCGTCCGTCCATGTCGCGCTGGCGGCGATCTTGGAGGCGACGGGCTTTTTCACGATGCCGTTTGCGACGAGGCTCGGCGGTGTGCCGGGAATTGCGGCCTGGCCACGTTTCCAGGATTCGAGGCCACACGCAATGCTGTTTGCTCCGCTGATGAAGGAACAGTGGCCTTGATCAAACGAGAACGAAACGGCATCGAGGCCGAGATCGTTGGCAGCGAGCTTGTAGCTTTTTCCCGCGATGCGGGCTGCCGTCGGTGATGTCGTCTTGCCTTTCGGCGGGGCGAGCTTCAGCGTGCGCAGTCTATTCTCAAGCGCAGGCGCGAGGCCGGATTTCGCATCGATGGCGGGAAGAAGATGCTGCCAGACGAGATCAATCTGGCCCTGCATGTTCTTGTTCTCGCTGGTCATCACGATCACCGCGTCCTGCTCCGGCAGCACGATGGTGAACTGGCCGAATGCGCCGTCGCCGCGAAACGCGTTGTTTTGACAGCGCCAAAACTGAAAGCCGTAGCCTTGCAGCCAGTCGTTCCGCGCTTTGGGCCGGTCCGCTTTGTCGCCGCCGGGCTGCTGGATGTGAAAGCGCGTGGCTTCATCAATCCATGCTGGCGAGACGACTTGCTTTCCATTCCACACGCCCTTCTGCAAAAGGAGCTGGCCGAATTTCGCGAGCGCCTCCGTCTGCACGCTCAGCCCCCAGCCGCCCGTGTCGATGCCTCGCGGGCATGTCTGCCACGTCATGCCGGTGATACCCAGCGGAGTGAAGAGGCGCGGCGAGAGGTAGTCGATCACTCTTTGTCCCGTCGCCTTTTGCACGATGGCGGAGCACATGTAAGTGGCCGCGCTGTTGTACATGAATTGCGTCCCCGGCGTGTGAGCAATGTTCTGCGCCAGAAAGGTGCGCGCCCAGTTCTCGGTTGTTCGCACGGTTGTGGTTGGCTCCTTTTCGTTGCCGGTGGACATCGTGAGAAGGTCGCGCACGCGCATCGCAGCGAGATTGTCGCTGACTTTGGCGGGGAGATCGTCGGGAAAAAACGAGACGACCTTGTCATCGACGCTCAGCTTGCCCTCTGCGACCGCGAAGCCAACAGCCGTGGAGGTGAAGCTCTTGCTCATCGAGTACATCGTGTGGACAAACTCCGGCCCATACGGATCCCACCAGCCCTCTGCGATCACCTTGCCGTGCCGCAACATCATGAAACTGTGCAGCTCGAACTTCGCTTTCTCCGCGCCATCGAGAAACGCCATGATGCCGGCTGATGCCACGCCCTGCGACTCTGGCGTGCTGCGCGCGAGCTTTGAGACAGTTGCCTCGGCGTATGATTTCGGGATGCACAGTCCGAGCGCAGTGAGGCCGGTGTGCTTGAGGAATGAGCGACGGGTGGAGATCATGGAGCGAAGTTACCGAGAAGAGCGCCGAAGCAAGAAACCTCGCGTCCTCTGTCGCTTGGAACGAGCCAGTCGTTGACCGGATGCGCGGTGATGGCTTATCGTTTCCGATGTTTTTCAATATCATGAGCAAAGGGTGCGACGCATGAGCCGGGTTCTTTTGGTTTCGGAGCCTGGGCTGGATGGCGTGTTCCGTCATGTCGAGGCGCTCACGGATTTCTTGCTCCAGCGCGGACATGAGGTGCACCTGGCGTACTCGGATGTACGCAGCTCTGACCGGCTTGCGCTGCTGGTGGAGCGCATTCGCGGCGCAGGAGGTCGTGTGCTGAATCTGCGTGTGGGCAACGCGCCCGGGCCTTCTGACATGCCCGCTTTTTTGAGGCTGCGGAAATTCGCGCGCGAGATCAATCCCGATGTGATTCACGCGCACAGTTCCAAGGCCGGGGCGCTTGTGCGCGGGCTGCGGATCGTTGGAGTGCGCGCACGACTCATTTACACGCCGCACGCTTATTTCGGCATGTCAGGAGGGAAGGGGATGAAAGCGCTCATCTTCAACAGCATTGAGCGCGCGCTCGGGCGCATCGGCACAACGGTCAATCTGTCGGAGGGGGAGGT
>JANPIW010000132.1:0-22072 GCA_031425215.1 Verrucomicrobiaceae bacterium | reverse complement strand
GAGGCAACGAGGCAGCTCGTAAAGCTCGGCGTGTGGAAAAAGTGATGCTCGTGCTCCCATGATTTCATCTTGCAAAAGAAGCGGCGCGGCTGGTAGTCTCCGAGTCTCAAATCCTATGACCGCACAAGCTCTCATCGTCCTCGCCTGCGTCCTGTGGTTGCTCATGTGTCTGCGCTTCTGGACGATGATCGACCGCCGGAACAAATGGCAGCGTCACGTCATCGCCATCGCGGCGGGTCTCGGCGCGGGGATGATTTATCTGCTGGGCAGCATGGTGTGGGGTCTTTTGCGCATCCCCGACAAGAACGACACGCCCCCAGCCAAAATCGAGCAGGCGGAGGACATCAAGATCACGCCGCGAGCGCAAGACTCTGAAGGCAAGCCGGAAAAGTGAGCGACGGGACGACGCGCGCCGATCACAGCCGCTTCACCAGCACCTTCGAGTTCCGCCCGCTCTTCTCATACTGCTCGCGGCGCGGTTTGGGCAGCACTTCGGGATCGGATTCTTGATAGCCGAGTTTTTCCTCGAAGAATCGAAACGCCTGCGTGGATAGCGCGAAGATGCGTTCGCAGCCTTTTTGCCGCGCGGTTTCCTCGGCGAAAGCGACGAGCCTTTGGCCGTGACCTTTGTTTTTGTGAGAGCGACGCACGAGCAGGCAGGCCAACTCGGCGATCTTGCCCGCGCCATCCTCATAGACATGCACGGCGATGCTGGCCACGACGTTGCCGTCCAGCTCGAGCACGAAGAAATCCTTGATGCGCTGCTGCACCTGCTCGCGCGTGCGGTGAACGAGCGCGGCGTCATCGACGGACTGCTGCATCATGGAGAGCAGCACGGCCACATCGCCCGGGCGCGCCTTGCGGATCTGCTGGTAGTCGTCACCATGGATCATGGTGCCCACGCCCTCGTTGCTGAACAGCTCCGCCAGCAGCGCCTCGTCCTGGGTTCCATCCACGATGTGAACGCGCGGCACACCCTCCTGGCAGGCGAGCGCTCCGTAACGCAGCTTGGAGAGCAGGTTCACATCATGGCGCGCGTCCTTGCGTTTGTACATCTCGCGCGCGTCCGCGATCGAGAGCTGCGCGATGCGTCTGCCGTCGTCGGAGGTGAGTCCGGCCTCGGAGATGAAAATGACTTTTGCCGCGCCGAGCGCCATCGCCACCTCGACGGCGACCGCGTCGGAATTCAGACGCAAGGTGGTGCCGCGTCCGTCGTAGGCGAGGGGCGGGAGCACCGGCACGATGTCGGCGCGGACCAGAGTGTGCAGCGTGTCAGCGTCCACGCGCTCGATGCGACCGGTGAACTGTTGGTCCACGCCGTCAATGACACCCGCAGGATGCACGGCGAGCGCGTTGGAGATGGCCACAGGAAGCTCCAGCGCGGTGAGCTGCGCGATCAGCTCGCTCGTCTGCCGCGTGATCGCGTCGATGGCGATGTCGAGCGTGGCCTGGTCCGTGAGGCCCATGCCGTCATCGCTGCTCAGCGTGACGCCGCGCCGCGAGGCCAGCTCGCGGATTTGCGCGCGCGCGCCGAAGACGAGCACGACCTCGATATTAAGCGACTGCAGCACGGCGATGTCCTGGAGCAGATTCCCAAACACCGCGCGGCCCATGAGCGCGCCGTCGAGCGCGATCACAAAAACACGCTGCCGGAATTGCGGGACATATCTGAGGATGCCGCGCAGGTCTTCGAAGCGCGGGGAGGGTTTGCTGGGGTCGCTCGTTTGCACCGGCGGATTGTCATTCAAATTAAGCCGAGTGCAAACTCGCCTTCCAGCCGGTCATGCGGAAATCTCACTGGCCGCGCTGGAATCAGGCGGTTATGAATCGCGACCATGCAGCATCGACTTTTATCCACCATCGCCTTCATCATTGGCTGTGTTCCCATCGCACGCGCGGAAACTAAAATCGCGAATCTCTCCGCGCCCACACTGACACGCGATGACAGAGGCGTGGTCACTTTGAAATGCGACGCGCCAGACACCACGCTGCTCTACACGCTTGATGGCAAGGAACCGGTGATGAAATCAAACCCATACCTCGCGCCCATCGTGCTGCCGGGCGGCGGCGTGGTGAAGGCCCGCGCTTTCTCCGCTGATCGGAAACAGATGAGCGAGGCAGCGACTGCTGATTTTCCGCCGCTGCCGAGCCACACCAGACAGTCGGCCACCGTCGTACCCGTCACACAGGACAGGAGCTGGCCGAGTTACGACTGGGCCATGCGCCACAAGGCCACGAGCGCCGCCGTGCGCGCCGCGAAACCCGGCGTGCTTTTCATCGGCGACTCCATCACGCATTTCTTTGGCGGGCCGCAGTTTGACAAGTATCCGCTGCACGGCAGCCACATCTGGGACGAGTTTTACGCGCCGCGTCGCGCGGGAAATCTCGGCTGCGGCTGGGAGAAAACCGAGAACGTCCTCTGGCGGCTCCAGCACGGCGCCGTGGACGGCATCGCGCCCAAGGTCGTCGTGATGATGATCGGCACCAACAACAGCGCGGACACATCAGCACCCGACATCGCGGCTGGCATCCGCGCGATTTGTGCGGAGCTGCGCGCGCGCCTCCCTGGCGCGAAGATTCTGCTCCTCGGAATCTTTCCGCGGGGAGAAAAACCAAACCCGCAGCGCGACAAGATTGCCGAGGTGAATCGTGAGATTGCGCTGCTCCACGGCAAGGATGCGGTGACGTACCTCGACATCGGCGCGAAATTCCTCGGAGCTGACGGCACGATCTCAAAAGACATCATGCCGGACTTCCTGCATCCGAACGAAAAAGGCTACCGCATCTGGGCCGAGGCGATGGAGCCGACGCTGCGCGTTTTGTTGGGGGAGTGAGCAAAGCGCGAGTGGCGTGTCCAGAGCGCGACGGATTTGAGCTGTGACAGAAATGTCACAAAGGCAGGCTGTTCACTGATTGCCAGATTTGATACATCTGGCGCGGGAGGTTTCGCCTCCCTGCTCACCAACTCAACAACTCAAGCACACCCAACCCACCTCAAACATGCGAAACCCATCCTTCAGTCTCCTGCTCCTGGCCGCCGCGTGCGGTATCGGACACGTCACATCCGCCGTCGCAGGCGATTCCGCCGCCACCGCCGCAGCCAAGAATCCCGCCGCCGCCGTCGCGCCGAAAGAAGAGTCCATTTACGACAAAATCTGGAGCCTGACCACGCTGTACAAAAACAAGGACAGCTCCTTCATCCAGGAAATCTCGCTCTCGG
The DNA here is from genome assembly GCA_031425215.1 of Verrucomicrobiaceae bacterium. Classification (GTDB taxonomy): domain Bacteria; phylum Verrucomicrobiota; class Verrucomicrobiia; order Verrucomicrobiales; family Verrucomicrobiaceae; genus JANPIW01. The sequence goes on along the minus strand of JANPIW010000132.1, from coordinate 18,852 downwards.
GCCGCGCGCAGTTTGAATACTTCGCCGTGGATTCCGACCAGGGGAACGCGGATGACTGGGAGGTGCGCCGTCTGCGCCAGGGCGTGAAGATCAAGTTCTTCGACAAATGGCTGCTCCATGCCGAGGCGGACTTCAACGCCGAGAATCCGAACCCGTTCTACAACAAGCTCACCGACGCGCTCCTGCAATACACTCACAGCGATGCGCTGATCTTCACCCTCGGCAAGCAGTCCGTGAAATTCGGCCTCGACGGCGGCACGTCCTCCAAGGAGCTGATCACCATCGACCGCAGCAATCTGGCAAACAATCTCTGGTTCACCGAGGAGTATGCGCCGGGCGTGAGCCTTGCCGGCAAGAAGAACGGATGGCAGTATTTCCTCGGCTGGTTCACCAGTGACGGGAATCCTGAGTTTGGCGAGTTCGACGCGGGCACGTTCCTGCTGGGCAGCGTGGGCTACGATTTTGCAAAGCAGCTCAACGCTGACAAGGCGCTGCTGCGTCTCGACTACGTTTATCAGCAGGAAGACAGCGGCAACATCGCCACGCGGCCCTTTGGCGACATCGGCTCGTTGAACTTCAATTATCAAAAAGGCAAGTTCGGACTCGGCACCGACGTGAAAGCTGGCAAGGGCTACGGCAGCCAGGGCGACATTTTTGGCATTCAGATCATGCCGTCCTACTATCTCACGGACAAGGTGCAGCTCGTGACCCGCTACACGCACATGAATGGCGATGACAACTCGATCCGTTTCGCGCGCTATGAAAACCGCGTGGTGACAGGCAAGGGCGACCAGTACGATGAGTTTTACGCCGGACTGAACTGGTACCTCTACGGTCACAAGCTCAAATTCCAGACTGGTGTGCAATACGCCATGATGGAAGACGGCAGGAACGACGGCGGCGAGTATGACGGCTGGCAGGTCGTCAGCGGCATCCGCATCAGTTGGTAAGCAGCTTCACCGGGACATTTTTTCGGGTTGGTTGCTCGTCTGTCTAAGGATGCAAACGAAGAGCGCGGTGGCGAAAGCTGCCGCGCTTTTTTGCCTGTAGCTGCCGGAGTGAAAAATCGCCCTCCAACCGCTACCTCTGTTTCAACATCGGGGACCACCTCGTGCATTCCTACCGAAAATCATGCGACTGCGAGCCGATGACAGTCTCAAAGCGCAAAGCCTCGATCTGCAGCGCATAGACGGAGATCACATCATCCACGTATTGCATCCGTCCTTGGATCTGCAGGAACGGCTCCTGCGTGATGACAAGGCGCCGCGCCTCGAACAGCGTCGAGGGAACAAAGGCGTTCGCGATGCCGGTCTCGTCCTCGAGGCTGATGAAGACATGACCCTTCGCGGTGCCGGGCCGCTGGCGGCAGATCACCAGGCCCGCGATGCGGACCTGCTGGCCGTGCCGCGCTCCGGCGAGATCACTCGCGCGCCAGACGCGCGGCACTTTCGCGCGGATATAGGACATGGGGTGCGGACCGGTGGTGAGGCTCTGCGTCTGGTAGTCTGCCTCCAGCCGCTCGGTGGGTGACATGGGCGGAAGCACATCCGTGGCGGCTGATGCGACGGCATCGAAGAGGTCCGGCTCGCGCACATCCTCCACCTCCCACAGCGCGCTGCGTCGATGATGCCCCAGCGCATTGAGCGCGCCGGAGCTGGCGAGCACGCGGCGCTCCTCTTTTGAAAGGTGGCAGCGCAGCAGGAAATCACGCAGATCACGCCAGGGAGCGCGCTCGCGTTCCGAGATGATGCGTCGCAGCGCGTGGCGGCTCACGCCGTTGAGCTGGTTGAGTCCAAGCCGCAGCACATCATCGGCCTCCGCCGTGCAGATCAATGATGACCGCACGATGCAGACGGGCCGCACTTGGATGCCGCGCAGTTTCGCGTCACGCACGAGTGTGGCGCTGGAGTAGAAACCCATCGGCTGGTTGTTCAGCAGCGCGGCATAAAACTCGACCGCGCGATGCACCTTCAGCCACACACTGGCGTACGCGAGGAGGGCAAAGCTGATGGCGTGCGACTCCGGGAACCCGTAGAGCGCGAAGGAGCGGATGGAACTCACGATGCGATCCTGCACTTCAGGCGCCACCGCCTTGCGGTCCATCGCGGCGCGCAGTTTCTGCATCACGCGCGCCATGCGCTCGTCGGAGCGGTGAAAACTCATCGCGCGGCGCAGCTCCTCCGCCTCGCTGCCCGTGAAGTCGGCGATGAGCATGGCCATTTGCAGCACCTGCTCCTGAAACAAGGGGACACCGAGCGTGCGACCGAGCACCGGCTCGAAGCAGTCCGCGATGTAATCGATGGGTTCCTTGCCGTTGCGACGGTTGAGATACGGATGCACGAGCTTGCCCACGATGGGGCCGGGCCGGATGATCGCCACCTCGATCACCACATCGTAAAAGCACTTCGGTTTCATGCGCGGCAGTGTGGCCATCTGCGCGCGGCTCTCGATTTGAAACACGCCCACCGTGTCCGCCTGCTGCATCATTTCAAAAGTCGGCGCGTCGTCCTTCGGGATCTTCGCCAGGTCCACGGGCCGCCCGCGCGCCGCACTCATCGTGATCGTGTCCTCGATGGCGGCCATCATGCCGAGGCCGAGCAGGTCCACCTTGATGATGCCCAGGTCCTCGCAGTCGTCCTTGTCCCATTGCACGACGACGCGGCCGGGCATCGAGGCGGGCTCCAGCGGCACGACTTTGTGCAGCCCGCTGGTACACAGCACCATGCCGCCGCTGTGCTGGCCGAGATGACGCGGCAGTCCATGCACGAGCTGAAGAAGACGCGTGAGCGATGCCAGTCTCGGGTGCCCGCCGGACATGCCCGCGCGCTGGAGCTGGTCACGCAGCTCCAGCGTGTGCTGGTAATCACCGTGCGGATAGAGCTTGCTGAAGCGGGCCGTCACATCCTCCGGCAGGCCGAGCACCTTGCCCATCTCGCGCATGGCGCTGCGTCCGCGGTAGGTGATGACGTTCGCCGTCATCGCCGCGCCGTGAGGCGCAAAGCGTCTGTACACCTCCTGGATCACGCTTTCACGCCGCTCTCCGCTGGGCAGATCGAGATCAATGTCGGGCCAGGTGCTGCGGCCTTCGCTCAGGAAGCGCTCAAAGAGCAGCCTGCCGCCGACCGGATCGACATTGGTGATGCCGAGGCTGTAACACACGGCGCTGTTTGCCGCGCTGCCGCGTCCTTGCACGAGGATGCCGCTGCTTTTGGCAAAGCAGACGATGTCCCAGATGATGAGAAAGTAACCGCAGAAGCCCAGCTTGGTGATGATGCGCAGCTCATGCTCCAACTGCTTCACCACAGCCGGCGTGAGCACGCCGTACCGGTCGCGCGCGCCACTGAACGTGATCTCGCGCAAGAACGATGCCTGGTCGTGCCCCTCCGGCACGGCATGACTGGGAAACTCGTAGCCGAGGTTTTCCAGCGAGAACTCGATCCGCTCCACCACGCGCCGCGTGTTGCAGACGAGCTGCGGCATGTCGGCGAAAAGCTCGCACATCCGCGCCTCGTCCTTCAGATGTCTCTGCGAGTTTGCCGCGAGCAACAGCCCCGCGGAGTCGAGATTCGTGTGATGCCGCAGCGCGGTGAAGGCGTCCTGCAGCAGCCGTCCCTCGCGTCCCGCGTAGCACGGCCCGTTGCTGGCGATGAGCGTGAGTCCGCCGCCAGCGGCAAGCTCGGCAAGCTGGCGGTTGCGCAGCGTCTCGCCGCGGATGCGATGACGTTGCAGCTCAATGAAAACGCGCTCTTTGCCGAAGATGCGCGCAAGCTTCTCCACCACCATCGGCGCGGATTTCGCGTCGCGAGAGAGAGCTTGATGCAAAGGCGACTCCTCGTCACCGCCGAGCGCGATGAGTCCTTCCGCATGTGCTTCGAGTTCATGCCATTCGACGCGGCTCTGGTTCTTCGGCGCGCGCAGCTTGGCCAGAGTGAGGAGCTGGCAGAGATTTTGATAACCCGTGCGCGTGGCCACGAGCACCGGCTGCGACGCGCCGTCCGCCATCGTCAGCTCCGCGCCCACGATCGCGCGCACGCCGAGTTCCCTCGCCTTGTGATGCGCGCGCGCTGAGCCATACACGCCATCGCGATCCGTGAGCGCTATGTGGCTGATGCCGAGATCAGCGGCGCGCGTGACCATCTGCTCCGGCGAGGACGCGCCGCGCAGAAAGCTGAAAGCGCTGCGGGCATGGAGTTCGGCGAAGCTCATGGCTCACCCCAGCATTCCCTCCAGCACCCAGGCCTTGTCTTGTCGCGCGATCTGGTACAGCGCGCCGTCCTTCGTTTGCACAGTCCACACTTCCTTGTCCCATCGCATCGTCGCATCCCACCAGTCTCCCGATAGCAACCACGGCCCCTCCACTTGCGTGACCGTGTGCTCATGCCTGCCGTGGCGAAAGCTGCCCGGTTTTCCCTCGATCATTCTCACCAAAATGAGTGGCGACGGGCGCAGCCGTCGCAGCGGCAGCGCGGCCGGTGTGTGTGTGACGACGGGCATGGCTGTCGCGTGATCGTTGAAGCCCACGACTGTGAAGGCGTCCGCGCGCCGGCTCGGCAGCAAACATGCGCGCCCCACGCGACCCGCGCCGAGCAGAGCCTCGAGTCGCGCGAGCGTCTCGGCGAAGCGATTCGGATCACGCAGCGCCCGCTCGAAGAGCCTGCCCTGGCTGCCTGATGGCCGCGCCGGCTGAATCTCCAGCGCCACAAACTTCATCGGCGCGGCGGCGGACAAGCCCTCGAGGTGCGTGTGCAGCACACGAAAAAGCAGCTCCACATCGCGCGTCGGCTCGGCCACACGGAGCAGCCGCTGATGCGCGGACTCGTCCTCGAAGCGCAGCGTAAGCACCATCGCCGCCGCCACCAGCCACACATCCGCGAGCCGCGCGCACAGGCCCTCCAACATGCGGCGCAGGATGAACATCAGCGGCTCGAGACACTCGACCGGATGCTCCAGGTCCATCTCATCGCTGAAGCCCTGCGGCTCGCGCACGAGCCTCAGCAAGCGCCCTCCACCACCTGCCGCGATGTCCCGCAGCATCAGCCCCTCGCGTCCGAGCCGCGAGGCGACATCCGCGCGCGGCAGCTTGATCAGATCACCCAACGTGCGCACACCCCAGAGCGAGAGCACCCGCAGCTTCTCCGCCGATGGGCGCAGCGTGCTCACGGGCAGCCCGTGCAGGAATGAAGCCTCCGCCCCGGCGTCCCCCAGCACGAGCACTGCTGGCGCCGCCTGCGCCGCCAGCATCGCGAGATCAGCGCTCGTGGCGAAACCGACGCGCGCCTCCAGCGATCTCCCGCGCAGATGATCACGCATTTTCACACCGCAGATATGCTCGCGGCCCGGTGTCTCGTGGCTCCGGCTCAAATCCAGCACGCAGCAGCCGGGCAGCGTCGATTCGTAATCCGGCGTCCACATCGAGGCGAAGTGCAGCAGATCACTCTGCGCCGCCGCCTCCAGCTCCGCGTCGCGACGCAGGAAGACCAGCGCCGCGCATCGCGCCTGGGCCTGCGATGCCGTCAGCCCCGCATGGACACCCGCGCGCTCCGCCGCCTCGCTCGCGTGCAGCACGCTCTCCTTGTTCTTCGTTCCCGCGGAGGTGTCGTCCAGCAGCGCGACGGGCGATGTTTTTTCACATGAACCCCTCGCGCGCAGAACCGCCTGGAGCTGAAAGCGTGGAAGCCAGATCGCAGCGTGCATGACAGGGAGTCTCAGGCGATTGCTCTCTCCGCCGCTGGCAAAACGACGCGCGTCTGCTGGCGCTCCACCTTCAATGGCAGCGCGCCGAGAAGCGCCGCGCGATTTTCCAATGGCTCCATGCTCTCAAAGTCATGCTCCAGCCGCACCCTCGTGCGCGCGCACATCACCGCGCGGACCGGCGTGAGCACGCACAAGGCCGCGCCGCTTTTCTCCGCCAGCATCCGCAGCCGGTGCCAGGTGCTCGAGGGCAGGCCCTGCACCGCGCGCTGCGTGTGTGTTTGCAGATCGAGAATCACCAGCGGGATGTTCCCGTCGCGCAGCAGCAGATCACCCGCGCGGATCGCCTCCGAAGGCTCGCGACTCCGCACCCACAGGAGACGCTCGAGCGCCGATGCGTCGATGCTCCACGGGTCGAAGGAATCTCCGCCATCCACCAGCGCTGTCAGCTCGCGGCACGCGCTCTCACGCTCCAGCAGACCACACACCAGCAAGCCCGCCCCCGCGCGCGGAGTTACCACCTCGGTGATCGCGCCCTGCTGCAGACTGAGCGCGTCCAGCCACGAGCCATCCGTCACCGCGGCTCGCGTCTCCGGCAGCGCCTGCGCAGCATGAGCCTCGGGGAATCTCGCGCGCAGGAAGTCCCGGAAAGCAATGATGTTGGCCGAGCCTGAGTAACTGTTCATCAGAACAGTCTATGAACCTTTGCGCGATTCGCAAGCAGCGAGCTGGAATGACCGGAATGGTGTGTCTCAATGAGACGATGAACACGCGACTACTTCTCACCATCCTCAGCCTGCTTTGCCACGCCCACGCCCGGTCCCAGACACCCGCCGCATGGCTGGAGCCTTTCCCGCCGCACAAGATCGCGGGCAATCTCCACTACGTCGGCTCCAAAGACCTCGCCTCTTATCTCATCACCACACCCGAGGGCCACATTCTCATCAACAGCAGCCTGGAGGAGTCCGTGTCGCTGATACGTGCCAGCATTGAAAAGCTCGGCTTCAAATTCACCGATGTGAAAATCCTGCTCATCAGCCACGCGCACTCCGATCACTGCGCAGGCAGCGCGGAGATCATCAAGCAGACGAAAGCGCAGTACTTCGTGATGGAGGAGGACGCCGATGCCGTGGAGAGGGGGGGAGAAAAGAAATCCCGCCTCAAAGCCAGCTACCTTCTGTTCCCGCCGGCCAAAGTGGACCGCCGGCTCAAAGACGGCGACGAAGTGAAGCTCGGCGGCAGCACGCTCGTCGCGCATCTCACGCCCGGTCACACACGCGGCTGCACCACATGGACGATGAAGGTCGATGGCCTCCACGCCGTCATCATCGGCAGTCCGAATGTAAATCCCGGCTACGTCCTCATCGGCAACAAGGATTACCCGAGTATCGCCACCGACTACGAGCGCTGCTTCCGCGTGCTGAAGGAGCTGCCCGTCGATCTCTTCCTCGGCGCGCATGGCGGCTACTACGACATGAATGCCAAGCACGCGCGATTCCTCGTCGCTGGAGGCACCAATCCATTCATCGACCCCGAAGGCTACCGCCGCTACGTCGCAGATCGCGAGAAAGCTTTCCTCACGGAGTTGGCGAAGCAGCAGGCCAAATGACCACGGCGGACATAATCCCGCGCCTGCAAGCCGCCGGAATGGTCGTGGGCGAGGCCCGCGTGACGCCGCTCTTGGGCGGCGTGTCGAGCGACATCGTACTCGTCGAGTCGAGCAAAGGCCAGATCGTCGTCAAAGCCGCCCTCGAAAAGCTCCGCGTCAAAGACGACTGGTTCGCCGATGTGTCACGCAATCGCGTGGAGCAGGCCTTCTTTGAATACGCCGCGCCCATCATCCCGGAATCCGTTCCGCGCATCCTCGGGGGTGGAGATGGCTGGTTCGCTATGGAATATCTCGGCGACATGTCGAACTGGAAAACCGCATTGCTCGCCGGAGATGCGGATGCAAACACCGCGCAGCTCGCAGGCTGCGTTTTGGGCCGCCTTCATTCCGCATCGTGGTTGGAGGCTACTGCGAACGAGCGCTTTGACACGCTGGCAAATTTCCACTCGTTGCGCATCGAGCCGTATTTGCTCACCACGGCCTCGCGTGTGCCAGAGGCGGCTGATGTGCTCCGCGCTGAGGCTGCCCGGCTCAGCGGAACGAAACTCGCTCTCGTCCACGGCGACTACAGTCCGAAAAACCTCCTCGTGGCCCCCGGTCGTCTCATCGTACTGGATGCAGAGTGTGCATGGTTTGGCGATCCTGCCTTCGACACCGCGTTCATGCTCACGCATCTGCAATTGAAGGCGCTGCTTCATCCGCACGCACTCACACTCGTGCCCGCGTTTTGGTCCGCCTACGCCGCCGCGTGCGAATATGATCTCGAAGAGCGCACCGTGAGGCTGCTGCTGTGTTTTCTGCTCGCCCGCGTGCATGGCAAATCACCGGTGGAATACCTCAGCGATGCACAACGCGGCCTCATCACACGTTTTGTGCTCGCGCATTTGTCGCAACCGCTTTCGCTGGCGGCGCTTACTGCGGCTTTTCATCAAACTCTGATCTCGCCATGAACACACCCATCGACTACCCGCCCGTCAGCCCGTATCTCGCTGTGGGCGCATGGATCCGTCACAAGCCTGCTGAATTCAAAGATGCATGAAAGTGGTCGTCTTCCTCCTCGCCTGCTGCTCGGCCGCTGCCGCAGACATCCGCGACACGCGCTGGCAGGGTGGCACGGGTGAGTGGACGGACTCGGCGCATTGGACGCAGGGTGTGCCGGATGCGTGGAGCCGTGTCTCGATGAATGGCGTGCTCGCCGCGAGACTTTCCGCCCCGCAGCTCGTGGCCGTCGGCGGTCTGCGCATCGGCACCAGTCCGGGAGATCGTGGGCGTCTGATTCTGGATGGCGGCGCGGAACTGGTGGCGCGGCGTGATTTCATCAGCGCGGGCGGTTACAATGACAGTGAGGCGGACATCGTGATCGAAAACGGTGCGCTGCACGGTGTGTCGGCGTTTTACCTCGGCGGCACAGGCGAGCCGCATCTCGCGTCGTCAAAAGCCAAGCTGGAGATTCGTGGCGGCAGTTTTCTGCATCGCATCATCACCATCGGTTGGGGAAAGGGCGCGGAGGCCACGCTGCAAATCACGGGATCACGCTCCGTGGCGGTGCATGCGCTGGATTACCTAGCCATGGGCGTGCCTGGCGCTGGCGCTGTGCCATCCACGAGCACGCTGGCCTTCACGCTCGATGAGCAGGGTGTCACGCCGGTGACGATCCAGTCGCGCCGAGCGGGTCTGAGCATCAGCCGCAAATCACCAAACCGCTGCCGTCTCTCGATCGCGCTCAGCGCCGTGCCGCCGCGTGATGATGTGACCCTCGTCGCCGCGCAGGTGGCGACCAGCGGCACCTTTGATGACATGCCCGAGGGAGCGGAGGTCCGCGCATCGCATGATGGGCGCGCGTATGCATGGCGGCTGACGTATCTCGGCGGGACAAGCGGCTGCGATGTCGTTTTGACCGCAGTCAGCGGCCATGCCGATGACGCGCCCGTGACGAAGTCCCGGGCGCGACCGGTCATTCCCGTGCCGCTTTGGGAAAAGCTGCCGCCTGAACCGAACAGCCTCTCGCACGAGGCGCCCGCCTTCGCCGAAGCAGAAGGTTTTGGCCGTCATGCGCGCGGCGGTCGTGATGGTGCGCTGCTCTGGGTGGAGAATTTGCACGACGACGGCCCAGGCAGCTTCCGCGCCGCCATGATGACACGCGGGCCACGGCGGATTGCATTCAAAGTGAGCGGCGAGATCGCGCTGAAGTCCGCGCTGCGAGTGAGCGAGCCATTCGTCACTGTGGACGGTGCCACCGCTCCATCGGGGGGCGTCACCTTCACCGGCCACGGCTTCACGGTGACCACGTACGACGTGGTGCTGCGCCACTTCCGCATCCGACCAGGCAATGACAGCGATGACGAGGACGCGCTGAGTTTCAGCGACGCGCAGCGCTGCATCGCGGATCATCTCTCACTGAGTTGGGGCACGGACGAGGTGTGCTCCATCACCGGCCTTAGCGACGAGATCACTGTGCAATGGTGCATCATCAGCGAAGGGCTGAACCGCGACAATCACGGCTACGCTAGCCTGCTCGGTGGTGAGCGTGTGACGTGGCATCACAATCTCATGGCGCATCACCTCAGCCGCGTGCCGCGCTTTGCCGGCATCGTGCGCGCGGACTTCCGCAACAACGTGATCTACAACTGGGGCCACACGGCTGGTTACGGCCAGTTCGAGCGCTTGAACTACGTCGCCAACTACCTCAAGCCCGGCCCCTCCACCACGCAGAAGCCGCCGCTCATCCACACCGGCGCTGATGTCGTGGGCGACGGCACACTCTTCCTCGAAGGCAATACTCTGACGGGCAGCGAGGCCAAAACCGGCTTCGATGCGCAAGCGCTCGCCTCTCAGCCTTTCGCCGCGCCGCCGGTGACGATCACCAGCGCCGCGCAGGCTTATGAGAATGTACTCTCCACTGCCGGAGCACTGCCAGACCGCCGCGACGCCACCGACACGCGCATCATCCGCGAAACACGCGACGGCACCGGGAGCATCATCAATCACAGCCCCAAACCATGACAGTCACCTCGCTCGACGCCCTGCAAATCTTCGACAGCCGTGGCAATCCCACCGTGGAGGTCATCGCGACGCTGGAAGACGGCACCACCGGCCACGGCCTCGTGCCCTCGGGTGCCTCCACAGGTCAACATGAGGCGCTGGAGTTACGAGATGGCGACACGTCGCGGTTTCATGGCAAGTCGGTCTTCAAAGCAATGGCGCATGTGAAAGGCGAGATCGCGCGCGCAGTCGTCGGACGCGATGTCTTTGATCAAACCGGCATCGATGACGCTCTGATCGCTCTCGACGGCACACCCGGAAAATCACGCCTCGGCGCAAACGCAATTCTCGGCACCTCTATGGCCGTCGCACAAGCTGCAGCGAACGCGAAACGCATTCCGCTCTTTGAGTACCTCGGAGGCGGCGAAGGCACACTGCTTCCGCTGCCCGAGATCCAAATCTTCGGCGGCGGCAAACACGCGCAGGGCCGCATCGACATCCAGGACTTCATGATCATGGCGCTCACCGCCAGGACGTACGACGAGACGCTCGAAGTCACCGCCAACGTTTTCCACGCCGCAGCCGACATCATGAAGCGTCGCGGCCTCCTCGCCGGTGTGGCAGACGAAGGCGGCTACTGGCCCTTATTTGATCGCAACGAGGATGTCTTCGACGCACTGATCGCCGCCATCGAGCTCGCTGGCTACACACCGGGCCGCGAGGTCGGCATCTCGCTCGACATTGCCGCCACAGATTTGTATCGCGACGGCCACTACACGCTCGGCCTCGAGCAGCGATGCTTCACCACCGAGGAGTTCGCCGCGCTGATGATCGGGTGGATCGACAAGTATCCCATCGTCTCCATCGAGGATCCGATGGCGGAGGACGACTGGGCCGGCTGGAAACTCATGCGCAGCGCCATCGGCCATCGCTGCCAGCTTATTGGCGACGATCACTTCACTACAAACCTCGCGCGCATCGAGCGTGGCATCGCCGAGAACACCGCGAACGCCGTGCTCATCAAGCTCAACCAGATCGGCACTGTCACCGAAACCATCGCCGCCATTCGGCGCACACAGGAGGTCGGCTGGCTGCCCGTCGTCTCCGCGCGCTCCGGTGAAACGGAGGATGCCTTCATCGCGCATCTCGCCGTCGCCACGAATGCCGGCCAGCTCAAAGTCGGCTCCTTCAGCCGCAGCGAGCGCATGGCGAAGTGGAATGAAGTCCTCCGCATCCAGCGCCAGCTCGGCTCACGCGCCCGCTTCATCGGCGCAGATATTTTTTCTACCGCCAGCATCCTTCTCCCATGAAAATGAATCATTTCCACTACACCGTTTCGCCTGGGAGATGTTTTGGCATCAGGCGAATGGCTTTGGGTTTCAACGTGCCGGTTTCAGCAAGTTGCCGGGCTAACATGGAGACGCGGCGGGCGAGCTGGGCCGGATTGATGGCGTAGCGTGTGACGGCGGGACAGGTGGAGTCCAGGGAGGGATCGTCATCACGGGAGATAACCGCCACATCCTGCGGGATGCGTTTGCCGCGACGCATCAGGTGCGTCATCACCGTCAGCACATGCAGCGCACGCGCCACGAGGTAGGCTGTCGGTGGATTGGCGGAGCGCATGGCCGCATCCAGCAGCGTGCAAAGATGCGCGGTGGTGCCGTCGTGGCTGAGGACGCGCAGGTGGGCATCTGGGCTTCCCTTCAGTCCCTCGCGCAGTCCTTGCTCACTGTCGGCATCGCCACCGCGCTCGCCCTGCGGCAGCACCAGGGCGATGCGCCGATGCCCCTTCCGTAGAAGCACGCCGCCCGCATGGCGGCACGCGGCGCGGTGATCGGCATCCACCGATGGCAAAGCGATGTCTGGCGCGCATGATCCCACGATCAGGCACGACAATTGATGGCGGATAAACCAGCGCTGCATCGGCTCCATGGAGCCTAGCACCAGCCACACGGCTACCGGGTGGCCATGCACCAACTTTTCCAACGCACGGGCTGGCTGTGCGGAGAAGCAGGCGCGATTCACATGAAACTCCACCAAGCAGTCCGCCTTCGTGAGCTGCTCTCGCAGGGCATCCACCACCAAGGCCGTCTGGGATGGTAGCGTCAGGAATGAGCTTGGTGAAAGCACCGCCACCACTCGCTTGGCCGCACTGGCAGCAGGCGCGTTGCGCATGGGCTTGATGCGGCGGCGCTGACGCTGAGTGACTTCGACACAGCCCTTGCCCTGCAATTCGACAAGGGCGGCACGCAGGGTGTCGCGGCTGACTTGTAGCAGTGCGCATAGCTCCCGCTCGGGCGGTAGATGATTTTTCCAGTGACCGGCGCGGATGCCTTCGCGCAGGCTTTGCACCGTCTGGGCGACGAGTGAGAGGCGCTGCGGCAGCGCAGGAGCAGGCGGTGGTGGGCTGTTTGCTTTCATCGTGGTCGGGTGAACCAACCAAGAGCTTACGGTTGCCCGCTGCGCCCCTGCAAGTGCAAGATGGCACTCCCATGAATACCCAGCAGTTGCTCCAAGACTACGAACGCGATGGCGTCGTGCTCATCCGTCAGTTCCTCACCGCAGACGAGGTCGCCGCAGTTCGCACCGAGATGGAGCGCTACATTCGCGATAATCTCGCTTCCAAACCCGCCGATGCAGCTACGATGGAGGCGGATGGGAAAACGGTGCGCAACCTTTGGCGACTGGAGCGGCACAATGACCACCTGCGTGTGCTGGCCGAGCGTGCGGACTTCGGCGCTCTCATCGCGCCGCTAGTGCGTGGCGAGCCAGTGCTGGAAGCCGTCGAGACTTTCAACAAACCGGCCCGCATCGGCTCCGGCGTGCCTTATCACCAGGACAACGCCTACTTCTGTCAGACGCCGCCGGACATGCTCACCGTGTGGATCGCCATTGATGCGGTCACGCCGGAAAACGGCCCGGTGTTTTTCGTGAAGGGCTCGCATCACGACGGCGTGCTGCCGACAAAGCCAAGTGGTGTGCGTGGCAACTCCATCGGCATGGCGAAGCCATCCACAGTGCCGCTTGATGAGCAGTTCCGTGGCTTGCTCGCCCCTGGTGATGCCACGATTCATCACTGCAATACGATCCACCACTCCGCGCCAAATACGACGGAGCATTCGCGCCTCGGCTTGCTGTTCGTGTTTCGCGGCAGTCACACACAGACCGATCCGGCCTTAAAAACCACCTACACCGCTGCCGCTACAGCGACTCCACTGGCATGAGCCAAGCAATGATTCTGATTTGAGGCAAAAAGTTGAAGAACTTGCTGTGCTCAGACATTTTTTTGCCCGTCCATCTTTTTGCCTTCAAATCCATCCCCCTCATGAAATCTCTATTCATAACCGCCATCCTGCTCACCCAGCTCTCTGAGTTGGCCGCGAAAACCCCGGTGGCGCTCGAATACACCATCCAACTCGATGTCCTCACTGAAGGCCATGATGGCAAGACGGAGTGGGGCTGGCCGCGAGTCGGGCTGATCCCGCCGAGGACAGCGGTGGTCTTGATGCACCGTGCTTCACTCGCCGGCAGCGATACGGTGCTGAGCACACATGATATGCGCACCGACGACTTCGGCGCGTCTTGGACGAAACCGCAGCTCCAGCCGAACTTGGGCCGCAGGGCTTATGAGGGTGACGCCAATGTGGAACTCTCCCCGATTGATCTGGTGCCCGCATGGCACGCCGCCAGTGGCAAGCTCCTGGCGCTGGGTCACAGTTGTTCTTATCGAAAGGGCACGGTGGGGCCGCTCGCCAAAGCCCGCTTCTTTTGCACTTACACGGTCTATGATCACGCCAAGTCCCTTTGGTCTGACATAGGAGTCCTCGATCTGCCGGACACGGATCATTTTCAATGTGCGGTTGGCGGTGCGGCACAGCGTGTGGATTTACCGAATGGCGATATTCTTTGGCCGATCTACTTCATGGATCGCGCGGCGCGGGAGGCGTATCCCATGAGCAGCTACTCTGTCACCATCGTGCGATGCCGGTTCGACGGGCAGAAGATGAAATACATCGAGCACGGCGATGAGCTGGCCCTACCTGACCCGCGTGGCTATTGCGAGCCATCGCTGACGCAGTTCGGAGGCCGCTTTTTCCTCACCCTGCGCAACGACCGGAGTGCCTATGTTAGCGTCGGCGATGACGGCCTACATTTCCAAAAGCCGGTGCCCTGGACCTTCGATGATGGCAAACCACTCGTCAGCCGCAACACGCAGCAGCATTGGGTGACGCACAGCGACGGCCTCTTCCTCGTCTATACCCGCAGCGGTGCCAACAACGACCATGTGATCCGCAATCGTGCTCCCTTGTTCATGGCCCAAGTGGACCCGAAGCGGCTCTGTGTCATTCGTGCGACCGAGCGGATTCTGCTGCCCGACAAAGGAGCGCAATTTGGACAGTTCGGAGCACTCAATGCCTCGCCTGAGGAGACGTGGGTCATGGATGCCGAGGGCATGCAGGGCGATGCCATTAAACCCTTCGACATCGCTCGCACGATCGCACGCGGAGCCAATAACCGCGTCTATCTCTGCCGGATCATTTGGAGCAAACCCAACCGCTTGATGAAGCCGTGAATACAGAAGGCAAAATATAAACACCATGAAACGCCGCTTCATTCTCATCACTCTCTGCGCCTTGTCCGCAGTTCCCTCGCCAGCGCAGACGCCAGTCTCAGCCGCTGACCTCGAGTATGCCACGCAGGTGGCGCTGGCGCAGGGTGTGCTCGCGCTGAAGCAGTTCGCGGAAAAAGATCCGCAGGGCTGGATCATCCCGCCGATCCAGAAGATGAGCATCACGGGCTACAAGGATGTGATGCGCAAATACCGCATGGTGGAAAAGGAGGTGCCGGTCTATGAATACAAAGAGATCGTCGTCCTTGTCCCCGGAGCATCGCCGAGTGATGCGCCCACCAAGCAAGTCCGCCAGCAGCCGACCAAGCAGATCGGCACGCGCAAAGAGTCCTACTTCCAGTGGGACCCCACGGGGCCGCTCGAAAAGATCGACAAACAACCCATCTGGGAACAAAGCGGCGACACGTCATGGCATTTCACCCTCATCGGCGACTCGGCGATGGCGCTAAGTGCGCTACGTTCCGCCGGAGTGCCGGAGGGCGATCCCGTGATGCAGCGCATGATGGAAAATCTGTTCGGCTACTTGGACACCTATGGGCCACCGGATCAAACCTGGAACCTCGCATGGCTCACTGTCGTCATGGCGAAGACTGAAGGCACCGTCGCGGCCCAGTGGACGGCGAAGCTCGCCTCGCGCCTGCTCGATGGTCAGATCACCGATGGTCCTGCACTCGGACTCTGGGGGACGATGAGCGTGCATACGCGGCTGCTCTCGGTGCTGATGCGTGATTACCTCGCCGCCGACGCCGAGCTTGCCAAACGAGTGGCGAAGCACAAAGAACAACCCACCAAGGCCAAGCAGGCGCTCGTGGATGAAGCGGAAGTCGTGCGCAACCGGCTGAAAAAATATGCGGACAGTTGGTCCCCATTCCTGCTGCGTTTTGCCAAAGTGGAGTTCCCACTGGTGTGGCAGGATCGCATGACGGACATCGTGTATATCCTCGGCTCGCCCGATTATTTCTACAATCAACGCTCCGCCGACATGGAGAGCACCTGGGCCGGACTGCATGCCCTATCCGTGTGCGCGGAAATGAAACGCCTGCCGAAAGAATCCCTGCGCCCCGTCATCCCACCCGCCTTGAGCGCCACTAGAGCCGCGCACGCCGAGGTATCCACGTTGAACGCCAAAACGGTGCCGCCAGAGACCGCGCTGGCCGTGCTGGCCCGCGCAGCCAATGCGCTCGCAGCCTTACTACCCGAAGGCGGCGCGTGGACGGAGTGTAACTTCCACCAGCCCGTCACCGACTTCGATGCCTTCAGCTCATCCGTCGCCGTGCCAGCCGATCCGGCCAGTTTCCCGCCGCTGGCCTCGCCCGTGACGATCACCAGTGCCACGCAAGGCATCGCCGCGCTCGACAGCATTGGCCGTGCAGTCGGCATGGATCGACTGGCCAAGTTTCTGCCAAAGTTCGCTGCTGGTTTGCAAGGCCGCGCCACCACGCAGCAAGACTGGATCAAAACCATGTGGCCGCAGTCGGCCCCGCGCCCCCAACCGCTCAAGCCTGAGATGTATCTCCACTTTCTCGCCGCCGCTCGTCCGCTCCTGAATGATGCATCACAAAGCACCAACGCAGATGCACTCACGCACCTGCTCATCCTCGGTGGCGATGCTGATGGCGGCTGGGGCACCGGTGCCCAACGCGCCTACGTTTCCAGCAGCTCCCGAGAGCGTCAAAAAGTGATGGAGAAACTGCCCGGCCAATACTGGGCCGCTTGGAATCTCAATTCGGTGGTCGATATGCACAAAGCTCACGTCAGCCACTACAACGTCGTGCCGTCCATATTCAACAGCAGCCCCGGCAGCCCGTATGCCACCGCCATCGCCGTGCATTACCTCGCCTCACGCCTTAAAGACCCTGCCGCCAGCTTGCAGCCCATGCTTACCGATCCCGCGCTCCCCGAGCTGCGCAAAGGCATCAACGCCCTGCTGCTAGGCACGCCCAAGCCACCCACAGCAGCCACACCGCAGTGAAGCCCTGAATTGAAGGCAAAAAGATGGGCAGGCAAAAATATAGGAACCCATTCCTTTCTTCATATTTTTGCCTTCCAATCCCCACCCACTTCATCGCTCTCAAGCGCGAACCATGACACGCCGCACCTTCCTCTCCGCCGCTACCGCGACTTCTGCGGCTGCCTTTGCTCAAGCCGCCGCCAGTCCACTCCTCACGCGTGGAGTCGTGCTGTATCCCTTTGACCTCTCGCTCGCTGATTGGCCAGAGCGTTGTGCGAAAGCGGGTATCGGCACCATCGCACTGCACGCCGCGCGGCGGCTGGATGTTCTTGCTGACTTCATCGCTGGCGATACAGGGCAGAGCTTTCTTAGCCGCTGTCAGAAGCTCGGCATCGCAGTCGAGTATGAGCTGCATGCGATGGGCGAGCTGCTCTCACGCGAGCTTTACTACAAAGACCCAACGCTCTTTCGCATCGATGCCAGTGGCCGGCGCAATCAGGACTTCAACTGCAATCCCTTCTCCGCCACCGCGCTCGACATCATCGCTGAAAAAGCCGTGAAATACGCCCGCATCTTCAAGCCAACGACGCATCGCTATTTCTACTGGCCCGATGACGGCGCGCAGTGGGACTCCAGCCCAGCAGGGAAGGAACTCAATGCGAGCGAGCAATCGCTCCTCGTCGAAAACTACATCCTCAAAGCCCTGCGGCGCGAGGTGGACCCGCAGGCACAGCTCTCGCACATCAGCTACCACCACACGCTCCCTGCGCCCATTCAGGTGAAGCCAGAGAGCGGCATCTTCCTCGAGTTCGCCCCCATCGTGCGCGACTACGCCAAGCCCATCACAGACCGCGATGCAAAGACCCGCCGCCCCGCAGGCACCCACCCCGACCCCGCGACCAACGGCGGCTACCTCGACATCCTGGAGGCCAACATGCGCGTCTTCGGCGCGGAGAATACGCAAGTGCTCGAATACTGGCTCGATGTCTCCATGTTCTCCAAATACACCCGCCCTGCCGTGAAGCTGCCGTGGAATGAAGCCGTCTGCCGCGCCGACATCGCCGCCTACCGCGCCCTCGGCGTCCGCCACATCACCACCTTCGCCACCTACATCGACGCCGACTACGCCAAGCTTCACGGCGATCCGCAGGCCGTGCTCAATGCGTATGGGAAGGCTCTTTTATCAACATGAAACACTTCATTTTCGCCCTCCTGCTCCTAGCGCCTACCGGCTGCACCACACCTCGGCGTGACACCGTGATCGTCAACGACTTCTCCTTCCCCTGGTCCGACAAACCCGCGCCCAAGACTGACTTCCGCGCTTGGACCGCTAACGACCGCCTGCACTTCATCTTCAACGTCGAAGACCGCGACATCATCTTCGCGGATAATTGGAGCGGCGAGTCCACGCTCGATAGCGAAGATCGCGTGGAGGTCTTCTTTGCCAAAGACCCAGCGCTCAACGATTACTGGTGTCTCGAAATCGACTCAAAAGGTCGCATGCATGACTACCACGCGCAGCACTACCGCAAGTTCGACAGCGGGTGGAATTGCCCTGGCCTCAAGACCACCGCCACGCGCACGTCCCACGGCTACGAAGTCCACGCCACGCTGCCGCTCGCCACACTCAGCGCCTTGCTCGGCAAACCCATCACACGCGGCAGCGAAGTCCACCTTGGCCTCTTCCGCGCCGAGTTTTATGGCCAGGAAAAAGCCACGCACGGCGAATCGCCCGACAACTGGCTCAGTTGGGTGCGCCCAAACGTGAAGCAGCCCGACTTCCACGTTCCCAGTGCTTTCCGTCCATGGCGTATTCCGTGACAGCTCACTCCGCGACATGAAACACCTCATCACATTTACCGCACTACTACTGACACCGCTGTCGCTGTTCGCGCAGGGCACCATCCAGCTCGCCACCTTTCGCTGCGATGTCACACCGCCGGTCGGTGCGCCTTTGTGCGGCGGGTTGGTGAAACCAGTCGCAAGCGT
>JANPIW010000131.1:0-4667 GCA_031425215.1 Verrucomicrobiaceae bacterium | reverse complement strand
GGCGAGCCTCGCAGCGGCGGGTTACACGCGGATTTCACAGACGAATCTGGCGCAGGAGGCTTGGCAAAATCGCGGTAATGGTGCTGTGCCTATTGGAGATGCCACGCCGGTCTGGACAGGCACGGAACTGCTGCTGTGGTCGAATGGAAACAACTATGTGCTGCGCTACAATCCGGCGACGGATCAGTGGACGAAGGGATCAAGCTTGAATGCGCCCACGGCTTATGTGCTGGAGCACGACGTGCGCGCGGTATGGACGGGGAGCGAGCTGATCGTCATGGGTCAGGGCGGATTTGGCCGCTACAATCCGGCGGCGGATGCCTGGGCGGCGGTGAGCACTGTGGGAGCACCTGCGGGAGCGAGTCAGTTCGCGGCGTGGACGGGGAGCGAGGTGATCGTGATCGGTGATGTGTCCGTGCGCTACAATCCGACGACGGACATTTGGACGCCGATTTCTACGGTCAATGAGCCGCCACCCTCCACGAGGCGTTACGGAGCCAGGGTCTGGACGGGTTCGGAGGTGATCGTGTGGGGACATCTCAGCAACCACGCAGGGGCGCGTTACAATCCAACGACGAACACCTGGACGCCGATGACAAACGCCATCGTGATCAGTGGACGTCACTACCCCTTTTGCGCCTGGAGCGGCAGCGAAATGATCGTCTGGGGTGGGCAGACCTCCGGTGGAAACGCGAGCAGCGGAGGCGGGCGCTACAATCCTACGACGGATTCGTGGACGAGCATGAATGCGAGCGGGCAGCCAAGCGCGCGCCTTAACTTCGGCAATGCCAGCATCTGGAGCGGATCGGAGTTCATCGTCTGGGGCAAAGACGGCAACGGCGCGCGTTACAACCCAACGACCGATGCGTGGACGGCGATCCCGCTCATTGCAGGCGTCGCTGCCAGGGAACAACACACCGCCGCTTGGACGGGAACGGAGATGATCGTGATGGGCGGCACTGCGGCTACTCATGCACGCTACACGCCTGCTATGGGGACATGGGTGGGTGATCGTGCGACGGTATTCGAGCCGTCGCCGCGCAGCAGTCACAGCGCGGTGTGGACGGGCAGCGAGATGCTCGTGTGGGGTGGCTTTGGCAGCAGCGCAGCACTCGGCACGGGCGGGAGGTATCATCCGCAGTTGGGGAGGCGCCTGCCACTGCCAGTGAGCGGCGCACCATCCGCGCGCAGCAGTCATGCGACGGTGTGGAGCGGCGCGGAGATGATCGTGTGGGGCGGTGCCAATGGAGGCACTCACTATGCAGATGGAGCACGCTATCAGCCGGTGGCGAATGTGTGGGTGCCGATCACGAGCACCGCTGCGCCCGCTGCGCGGAAGGATTTCACCGCCGTGTGGACGGGCACGGAATACATCGTCTGGGGCGGCGTCAATGGCGGCGGCGTGCTCGGTGATGGCGCGCGATATTCACCATCAAACGATGCCTGGACGGCGATGAGCAGCAGCGGCGCGCCGAGTGCACGGCGCTTTCACAGCGCGGTGTGGACGGGCAGTGAGATGATCGTGTGGGGCGGACTCAATGCCGCGCTCACGCCACAGGGTGATGGTGCGCGCTACTCGCCCGCGACGGATACTTGGACGCCCGTCAGCGCCACTGCGGCACCGAGCGCGCGCTACGTTCACACCGCGACGTGGACGGGCAGCGAGATGATCGTGTGGGGCGGCAACACCCCGAGCGCGACGAACACCGGCGCGCGCTATCGCCCCGCCACTGACGACTGGATTGCCCTGCCGAGTGAAAACGCACCCGCTGCGCGCACTGGTCACACGACGGTGTGGACTGGCACGGAATACATCATGTGGGGCGGAGCGGGCGGCGGCAGCTATTTCAACGGCGGCGCGCGGTTCAATCCACTCGTGGGCCAGTGGGAAAGCATCACCACCACCGGCGCACCGGCAGGACGCACCGGCCATGCCGCCGTGTGGGCGCAGGGGCAGATGCTCATCCACGGCGGCACCGACACTGGCGCGGCCGCACCCTTCAGCGACATCCACGGCTACGTGCCGCCGCAGACCGTCTTTGTGTATCAGCATCCTTGATTAGCCATGAAGCGACTCATCATCATCCTCGCGCTGTGTTCATCTCAAACGATGGCGCAGACTCGCAGCAGCGCGCATTATTCCATCAGCGCGGACACCGTGAATGCGGCAGGCACGCAGAGCACCAGCGCGCACTACTCCGCCACCTCCAGCGCGGGAAACATCGCCGCCGTCGCCACCAGCAACGGCGAGGTGTCCAAATCCGGCTACCTCGGCCAGCTCTACGACCTCACCGGCCTCGCGCTCACCGCCACAGCCGCCAACGTGAATGAAAACGGCACGCGCCAGCTTGCGCCAATGCTCACGCTCGATGACGCCACCTTCATCGCCGTGCCGCCCGCGCTTGGCGCATGGAGTGTGCTCAGTGGCCCTGCCGACGTGTCCGCCACAGGCCTCGCCTCCGGTGAAACCGTGCCCACCAGCACTCTTGCGACGGTACGCGTGTCCTACCTCGGCTTCATGGCCGATCTGAATCTCACCGTGCTCAATGTGAACACGGATGACTACGGCACCTATGCCGCCGACGGCCTCGCCGATGACTGGCAGGTGCAATACTTCGGCGAGGACAATCCGCTTGCCGCGCCACTGCTCGATCCCGATCACGACGGCTTCACCAACCTCTTCGAGTTCACCGCCGGCATCATTCCCAACAGCGCCAGCTCCGGCTTCCATCACCGCATCGAGTCCGTCCTCGGCGAGCCTTTGCAAAAGCGCATCATCTTCCGCCCGCGCCTCGCCGACCGCACTTATGTCATCGAAAGCAGCACCACTCTCGGCGCAGCCGCCAACTGGCAGCCCATCACCACCTTCACCCTCAGCGACACCGCTGACGAACGCACGATCACCGACACCGCCGCCACCGGCGGCGCGCGGTTTTATCGTGTCAGCATTGTACGGTAGCCATCATCGCTCCGCGTGATGAGCTTGAAACTGCCGCCGAAGCGATGTGTTTCTGCGGTCCGAAAATTTTCCGTGTAAGCGAAGCGCCCAGCTCATCACGCGGAGCGATGATGGCTACTTTGTCAGCGCGGCTTTTTCGCCTCTGCCACACTGCGTTTCCGTCACCCCTGCTGCATTATTGGGTCGGAGGTGTGAGTGATGGCACAAGGCTTCCGATCTTGACCTTGGTTTTGAGCACGATGCCGGTTGGCGTTATCTGTGCGGTGGGAGTGCCTGCGGCGGGCCTCTCTGCGGAGACCGTGAGTGGCTGTGCCAATCGGAAGGGGCCGTCCGTGGGTGCGGACCACTCCGTGGTGATGATTTTCGGGAACGCGAAACGGGTGAGGGGTTTACCCGTGGGCAGCTTTACCTTGATGCTGTCCTTCATCCACTTCTCGATCTCACCGGGGACGCCGCCGATGTTGAAGGAAATGGGCACTTCGTTTGGCTCGGTGAGGGTGAGTGTGAAGTCGTTGTCCGCTGCATCGAAGGCCAGTTCCAACCTCGCGGCCTGGGTCTTGGCACCCATGCTGACGCCGATAGAGGTGCCCGCTCCGCCGCCGACCTTCACGTCAATGATCTTGATGCCAAAGACGCGCTTGGTGACTTGTGGAGCATTGCCGTGGAAGTGTACCTGCGCCTTCGCGGAGACACTGGCCCTGGCGTTGAGGGTAATCTTGTCGGCTGCCATCGCCACGCTCAAGCTGGAGGCAACGCCCGAGGCGGTCGCGCGGTCAGCTCCTTCAAGGTAGAGCTTGAAGCCGTTGCCAAAGGGGGCACCGCCGGTCTTGCTCATGATGTCTCCTTGCGTGCTGCGGCTTTGGTAGGTGACGGTGCGCTTGATTTCGGGAAACGAATTCACTTCGCTGATGAGGGATTCCACGACGCCACCGCCAATGATGAGGCACACTTCGGGAGGGAGTTCGGCGGGGAAGGATAGCTTCGTCATGGCCTCCTTCCACTTCGCTTCAAACTGGGAGTCGTTTGGCTCGACGGCGGCGGTTGCCGGTTCCTGAACTACCCTTGGCGTGGATTGGGGGCTCAGCGGCTCGGCAATTAAAAAGATCCCGCTGGGGCTGGGGATCACACCGCGGAGATGCAGCGTGCGCCTGAGATCGGGGATGGGCGGCAGTTGCAGCACCCCAGTGATGGAGCCATTCGGCGTCGGGATGACGATGGGCTGCTCAGCGATTGGCTGGGAAGTGAGCGCGAGTTCCTGTTCGATGGGCAATGGCACGGCTGGCAGCACCGCGTTGAGCGCGGCGATGGTTTCCGCGCTGAGGATGGGTCCGGCCCATTCAGGAATGGCTGCCGATGTTGGGACAAACCTGGCAATGCGGAACTGGAGAGCGAGGCCGCTCTTGGGATCGGTGGCGGCGATGAGGTGACCACCGAGGGTTGCCTCGAGGCTCAGGCTGCCGCTGGAAACAGTGACTGCCGCTTCAAATTCGAGTGCGCCCCAGTTGGGCTTGAGAGTCAGGGTCTTCACCTGAATTTTCCATCCACCTGGATCTTGGTAAACGGCACCTTTGGCAACGCCGGTAACTTTGGCGTAGGCCAGTTGGTGATGAGCGCGACAGCGGGCACGACCTTCACGCGGAATGTCGGCACGGGTGCCGGGCAGGTGCAATTCACCGGGGATGGCGGCGGTTTCACGGCGATTGGCGCG
>JANPIW010000130.1:0-21481 GCA_031425215.1 Verrucomicrobiaceae bacterium | reverse complement strand
GCTGAACCGCGCGATGGCCTCCGTCGCCCGCGCGCGAAACTCCGCTGGGCGCAGACCGATGGCGCGGAAGCAGCTTGCGTGATCCATCGCCACCACCAAGGTCGTGACGCGATGCACGAGATGGAATTGCAGCCGCCACAGCCGACGCATCGCGGGAGACAGCTCCGCAAGTCGCTCGCATAGAAAATCGCGCTGGAACGCGAGGTGGCGCATCTCGTCGACCAGCAGCTTGCGCGCGACGAGCCGTACGGCGGGATCAGCGACACGCATATAGAGATGTCCGAAATAGACCTCTGCCACCAGTTCGGCGGTCAGCAGCACCTGCACGTTGAACTCCACATTCACCAGCGTGCGCAATGAGCGGAAAATCGTGTTAGTCCACTGCTTGCGCAACGGCGTGCCGCCAAGGTGCTCCAGCATGCGCGCAAGCAGCGCCGCGTGTGCCTGCTCTTCGGCCACAAACAAATCCATCGCCCGCAAGTAGCCTTTGTAGTTCTCCAGTGGCGCGACCTTCTGAGCGTACCGTCGCAGCCGTGTGCCACCGCCAGACTCGCCGAGCTGGAAGATGGCGATGCTGCGGGTCAACGGCGCGCGGATGTGTTCTGGCAGCGCGCATGGCGTGTCGGGCAGGCTGATGTTGCGATGCACGACCGCGTTTTGTTCGAAGTGGGTGATCCAGTATTGGGTGTTCATGTTTTTGGGTTTGAGGTTCGTGATTCAGATCATCCGCGCCGCGAGACGCAGAAACTCGTGTGCGGGGCTGCTGCTCGTCTCCGCCGTCATCCGTCGCAGCGCGGCGACGACGGCGTCCACCGTCTCATCCAGCGTCGATGTGCCCGCCGTCACGCCGATGGATGCCGCGCCGCGCAGCCACTCCGCTTGCAATTCATCCGCGCGCTCGATCTGGATCGCGCGTCGTCCGAGGCGCATGGCCTTCTCGACGAGCTGACGCGTGTTGTTGCTGCTCCGCCCCCCGACCACGATGATCAGTTCATTGTCCCGGCACAAATCCTCCAGCGCCGTCTGCCGCTGCTTTGTCGGGTGGCATACGGTATCGACAAAACGAACCTCGGATGCAGGCCGGGCGCGCTTGATGAGATCGACCAATCGCAGCACCACATCGAGCGGCTGCGTGGTTTGCGATACCACACCGATCCGCCTCACCGCAGGAATCGCGCTCACTTCCTCCACTGCGAGCACGGCAACAGCCTCGGGGAAATCGCCCATCAGCCCCCGCACCTCCACATGCCCCGCTTGTCCGATGACGACAGGAAAATACCCTTCCGTCACCAGCGTGGCGAGCGCGTCATGCGCCTTGCGCACCAGCGGGCACGTCGTGTCCGTCACACGAAATCCCGCGCCGGCCCACTCGCGCCGCTTCACCTCCGATGCGCCGTGCGCCGTGATGACTACGTCGCTCGTGCCAGCCGATGCCGTGTCATCCAGATCACCCTCGCTCACCCCGAGCGCGCGGAGATGCCGCCCCACTTCGGGATTATGAACAAGCTGTCCCAGCACAGTTGCCGGACGTTTCGAGGCCAGCGCATGAGTCGCACGAAGCGCATCACGCACACCGAAGCACATGCCCATGTGACGGGCGGTTTGGATGGTAGGCATGGATTTGAGATTTGAGATTTGGAATTCTGAATTGGGAATTAGGAATGCGGGATGCGGGATGACTTCGCTAAAGCTCTAAGGTTCTAAGGCTCTACCCCTCTCCTCCGAGCTTTGTTCCGCAAAGCTTCATGGCAAACAAAAGCACTCATTGTGGTTTCATCTCCTTCACGATGGTTTCGAGCAGGTCGATGTAGTCCTTGAACGCCTTTTTTCCGGCGCGCGTCAGCTCGTAGGTCGTGCGGGGACGGCTGCCGGTTTCGTCTTTGTCTTCCTGGACGAAGCCTGCCGTGCTCAAGGTGCGAAGATGCGTGATGAGATTGCCGTCGCTCATGCCCAGCTCAGTCTTCAAATCCTGGAAGCCCCATTCCTCGCGTCCGGAGAGGAGGGTCATGATGGAGAGCCGTCCCTTTTCGTGGATGACCTTGTCGAGCTGGTTGAAATCGATCATTGCCCGTCGTCGCTCGCGATGGCTGCCTCCCGAGGTTTGCGCACGAAAACCGCGATGGCATAAAGCACATGCAGCAGGCCGAAGGTCAGGCCGAGAAACAGCGACGCGGGAGCCTCGTCGTTCTGCATAAACCCTAGTCCACCCCTCTTGAAATACCAAAGCGTGAGCAAAGTGCCCACGACGAGAAACGCGCGACCGAGCCGGGTGAGCGAGCGCGGTGAGAAGTGCTTCATCGCCACCAGCGCGAGGCCGTAACAAAGAATCCAGACCAGCGAGGCCAGCTTCACATCATCGTGATACCAGATCAGGCAAATGCCCAGCACGCCGCCCACCAGCATCGGCGGAGCGAAGGCGCGCACGGCCATTCTCATGCCCTCGGAGAAAAACGACTGGCCACGTCCGGCTGACTCGCGGTAGAGCAGCAGCACGTTCAACACACTGGACACCGCGAGGATGACCAGCCACATCGCGAGAAACTGCATCGGCTCCACACGCCCGCTGAAATCGAGCTGCGCGATCTTGAATGTGTAACCTGCCGCTCCCAGGGCCATCAGTCCGCCGCACAGTGCCGCTGGCGCTGACACAGCGCGATAGACCTGTGCCTTTTCGAGCAGGGAGCGGATGACGCGGAGATGTTCCAGGGCGGTTTGCTGGGTGGTCATGGGTTGCACTTTGTAATGCAAAGTGCAGACGCTCAAGTGAAATGTTGGCAAAGTTTTGTGATGCAGCCTCCAGACCTTGGCAGCGCGCGGATTCTCTCCATCCTCCGCCGATGCGTGTTCTGATCGCGATGGATAAATTCAAAGGCTCGCTCAGCGCCGCCGAGGCTGGCGAGGCGGTGCGGCGTGGTGTCGCGCATGTGCTGCCGGTTGCCGAAGTCGATGTGTGTCCGATTGCGGATGGTGGTGAAGGCACTGCGGATGCGGTCGTCGCCGCGCTTGGTGGAGAGCGTGTCACACTCTCCGTGCATGATGCGCAAGGATGGGGAATCGAGACGCAATACGGCATCATCACGCGCGATGGAAATCGCGAGGCGGTCATGGAGATGAGCGCGGCATCGGGCCTGGTGCAGGTGTCTGATCTCCCGCTTGATCCGCTCTGCGCCTCCACGTTTGGCACTGGCGAGCTGATGCGCCATGCCATGAGCCGCAATGTGGCGCGCATCATCATCGGCATCGGTGGCAGCGCCACGAATGACGGGGGCGCGGGCATGGCCGTCGCGCTCGGCCACCGCTTTCTCGACGCGCATGGTGTGCCGGTGCAGAATCTCCCGCGCGATCTGGAACGCGTCTCACGCATCGTGCGCTCGGCATCCCCAGTGTGCGAGGTGCTCGTGGCCTGTGATGTGCGCAACCCGCTGCTCGGTGAGCACGGCGCCACGCGCGTGTATGGCGCGCAGAAGGGTGTGCGGGAGTTTGCGTTGTTTGAGTCGCGGCTTGCCTGCCTCGCGGAAATGGTGCGGCGTGATCTCGGCACGGATTTCAAAGACGAGCCTGGAGCGGGCGCGGCGGGCGGCCTTGGCTTTGGCTTGATGAGCTTTTGCGGTGCGCAGCTCGTGCCGGGTTTTGATTTGATCGCCGAGATCATCGGCTTGCGGCAGCGAGTCGAGGCGGCGGACATCGTCATCACGGGCGAGGGCAAGCTCGACGCGCAGACGCTGCACGGCAAAGGTCCGATGGGTGTGGCGGAGATGGCGCGCAGGGCAGGGAAGGGGATCATGGGCCTCGCCGGTGTGATCGAACACGCGCCCGAACTGGGCGCTGCCTTTGATCTTTTGCTGCAGAGCAAATCTGACGCGATGCCCGTCGCTGAAGCGATGCGCGCCGGCGCGGCGCTGCTGGAACAAAAAGTTGTCGCCAGCGCGGATGCGATTAGAGAACTGGCTCACACACACACGAGATGAGCAAAAAAGCAGTTCTATTATTCGCCGGCCAGGGCGCGCAGAAAGTCGGCATGGGCAAGGACCTCGCGGAGACGAATCCGATGGCGCGCGCGCTGTTTGAAAAGGCAGATGCCACGCTGGGATTCGCGCTCACCGATGTGATGTTCAACGGTCCCATCGAGGAGCTGACAAGAACCTCCCGCTGTCAGCCCGCGCTCTACGCGCACGGGCTCGCCGTCCTCTGTGCATTAAAAGAACGCGTGCCCGATCTCGAGATCACCGCCACAGCCGGTCTCTCGCTCGGCGAGTTCACCGCTCACGCCGCAGCGGGCACGTTTGATTTTGAAACCGGCCTGCGCCTCGTTTTTCAGCGCGGCACCTTCATGGAGGAAGCATGTGAGCAGACCAAAGGCGCGATGGCAGCGATGATCGGCGGCGACGAGTCAGCCGTGCGCGAGCTGGCGCGTGAGTGCGATGTCGATGTCGCCAATCTCAACGCTCCCGGCCAGATCGTGCTCTCCGGCTCCGTCGAGGGCATCCAGGCAGCCCTCGACGGAGCGAAAGCGAAGGGCATCGTGAAAGCCATCCCGCTCCCCGTCGCCGGCGCGTATCATTCGCGCCTCATGCGCGGCGCGCAGGACAAACTGGCCGCCGTGCTCAAAGACACCGCCATTCAAATGCCTGCCCTGCCCGTGATCAGCAATTTCGAGGCCGACGCGGTCACCAGCGACATCGTCATCCGCAACACGCTCGAGCGTCAGGTCACAGGCTCCGTGCGCTGGGCGGAATCGCTTTCCTTGCTCATCGCGCAGGGCGGCACTCTTTTCATCGAGCTGTCACCCGACACCGCCATCGCCGGCATGATGAGGCGCATCGACAAGAGCGTGAAGATCATCTCCGTCTCCGGAATGGAGAGCATCGAGAAAGCCGCGGCGGAGCTGAACGCAACCGGAGGATAGGCCTCTGGCCTGTCAGCGGCTTGGGGCGTCCCGCCTAAAGCAAAACTGACTGAAGGAATGCGGTGGCGGAAAAGCCGCCGACGATTTCAGGTGAGCAAACAGTCCACACGCCCTTGCAATCTTCCTGCGCGGTGGCCGCGTTGTTGTTCTCCGTCTTGAACATGCGGATGCCCGGCAGCGCCGCCGCAGCCTGCTCCTTCGCGAAGTCCTTCGCGCTCTTCACGCTCATCGCCATGTTCGACTGCCCCGAGCCGAGCCACACCTCGCCCACCAGCACGTCCTTGATCTCGATGCGGTTGCTCCCGCTGATGATCATCGTGTGCGGCCCTTGTGCGTCCAACGCGGGCAAATCCGCGCGCCACCTGCCGCCAGCATCCGCCGTGGCCTCGGTGCTCTTGCCCGCGATCTCAATCTTCACTTTCTCTCCCGCGTCCGCACGTCCCCAGACAGGCAGCTTCACACCACGCTGCAGCACCATGTGATCACTGAAAATGGCCGGCACAATCACAGCAGCGTGCGATGGGGAGATGACGAGAAGGGCGGAGAGGACAAAAAGGACACGGTGGATTCTCATGCGCGGTAAAAACGACACGAGGAATCCTTTGTTTCCTCCGACTTGCCGGTCACATGCCTTCGAGCGCCTCTGGTCGCACGGCTCGAACAAGTATGACGAAGCCGAAGCACCCGCCGTGCTCTACTGGTGGAAGATCAAATGCGACGGGAAGGGCGGCGCGGAATTCATCCCGCACCAGATCGACGACGACTCCGGCGTGGGTACGCAAATCAGCGCAGGCGACGTGAACAAGGACGGCAAGCAGGACGTGATGGTAGGCAACAGGAAGGGTGTGTTTGTCTTTCTGCAAAAGGAGAGGGCCGAGAGGGAGCGCGAGTATGGCGAAGCCTACTCGCCACTTTCATTGCAGGTGGAGGCGGGACGTTCAGCACATGGAACGCCGACGATTCGTCGGCCATCAGAAGCCTTCAGCAGACGTTTGGCCGACGAAACGTCGGCATTCCATGTTCCTCCCGCCGATCACTGGCCTCTGGCTTCTGGCCCAAATGAGCTTCCAGTGGATACACAGCGGTGCCCCAAGCGTAAACGACCGAGAGGCTGGCGATGAGAGGCGCGGGCAAAGTGATCGATCTGGCGCCTCGGCTGAGGTGAGGCGGGATCAAGTTAAGCAAGGAAGCCCGAGCTTGGTTGTCGGAGCCGGAGCGATGATTGCAAAACCGCCGCCTTCGGCGAGGCTGCAAACAGCGATGTCCTCATGGAAACAAGCGCAAATGCATGAAAAGCCGTGCTTTAATCAAGAATCGCCTGACTCCTTCCTGCTGCTGCCCCCTTTCTGATAATTGAGTGTAAACTCGTGAAACCATGAAGACCACTATCTGGATTATTGTCACATTGATCATCGCTACCGGGGTCGTTTTTTGGTGGTCGCGATCTAGAAAAGGACGCATCGATTCCTTTTGGGATGTGGTCAAGAACCCTGGTTTGATGCCCGATCTAGATGCCTATGCAAAGAAAGTCAGTGATGAGGCAGAGGAACTGAGAAAATCGCCCGAGGAAATAGCCAAACTGGTGGACTATTTCGTATTTGAAGCAACTTCATCTCGAGATGCCTGGACCGAACAGCGAATCCTCCGTGAACTAGCGACAGATGCACACCCGAGGGCGATCGAAATCCTTCGTGATCCTCTCATGAAGGAGAAACTTTCGGTTCTGACTACCCCTGATCCTGATTGGCCGCTTCCTGAGGCACCCTTCAACCGGCTCTGCATAATTCTCGATTCGGACGCCCCACCACCATATGAGGCGGCTGAATTGCTAGTTCCGTTTGCTACCTCAGATAGCGATGAGATCAAGAAATCAGCAGCATTGATCATTGGCTCAATTGGGCGGGCTGAATCACTTCCGCATATCAAGCTGGCTCTGAGCGACTCGGATGAATATGTCAGGAGTTTTGCTTTGATGGGATTGGAACGAGCGATCACGGGTAATCGCGTTGATGAGAAGGCGAAGTCGCTATTCTTTGAAGCAGTCGCAAGCATGTGGCCCCAAGACACGGCTCACGCTGTCTCTAATCATATTGCCCCTCTTCTGCTTCGACTAGATCGTGATCGCGCCATCCAGCGGATGATGAGAGATGATTTGTTTGGTCCTGAGTTTCATGCTCTTGCAAACATGCTCGAAGCTTTTGAGAAGTACGACGTGGAAGTTCCGCGCCTCAAGCTGCTCTACCTGATTGAGCAGCTCCGCCAAGGGCCGCTAGAGTATCCCAGAGACAACATGCTAGAGGAGACCCTCGCTCTTTTAGGGAAATGCAGACGGTCTGAGGATCTGGTCATCTTGGAGCGACTGCTTGATCACGAGAACGAAGATGTCGTCATGGGAGCGATTCGCGGGCTTTATCATTATCACCGCCTCGCTGAAACCACTCGTGATCCGTGGGAAATCATCAATGGAAAAGGCTGGACTGCTCTCACTCCCGCCGAAAGACACATCTGCGCCATCAAGAGCCTCGATAATGAAATCCACAACGGCGGGTTTGCGCAATACTATTTCAACTCGTCAGGCGATCATTGGGCTGATGCTCTTGCAGGCCTGGATTCGATTGGTGCTGTAAAACATCGCGAACTGGTGCTCCTGACACTCAAGCGATTCCCTGATGCCGCTCCTGCTGATGAAGGATCCATCAGATCGGGACAACTGTCGAAAATCGTCCGCAAGCAGGAGGATCCATTCAACGAGCAAGATTCAGCATGGTATAAACTCAAGGAAGAGAATCTCGACAAACTGATGTTGCGCTACGAACTCGCCAACCTGCAAGGCAGGCAGAAGTAGTCACGCTGTTTTGCCCCTTGTTTCACCCTTTGGAGCGATGAAGTTTTCAGAGTGCAGTGAGCTTGCAGCCAAAGAGCTTGCGTTGGAATTCGTTGTGCCAAATCATGCGGATCAAGCGTTTCACCTTCATTCCACTGCCATCCATGAGACAACTTTTATTGTGCTTCCTCCTCGCCACCGCTGCCAGCGCGGCGGATTTGTCATCGTCCATTGAAAAGCTCCGTGCCGTGGGAAAGGAAGGAAAGGGGAACGCGGAGGCTACCAAGGCGTGGCAGGAGGTGGCGGCGGCGGATGCGGCGGCGCTCACGGACATTCTCGCGGGGATGAATGGCGCAAACCCGCTGGCGGAAAATTGGCTGCGGGCGGCGGTTGGTGTAGTCGCTGAGAGAGCGGCTGCGAAAGGCGGCTCGATCTCCATCGACAGTCTCGTCGCCTTTTTGAAGGACACGAAGAATGCGGCTGCACCGCGAGTGCTGGCCTTTGATCTGATCCGCAAGAGTGATCCTGCGATGTCGGACAAGCTGGCTGAGGGACTCCTGGCTGATCCCAGCTCGGAACTGCGACGCTACCCGGTGACGAAGCTCATCGAGGAGGGCGATGCCGCGCTGGCCGCCAGCAAAAAGGAGGCGGCGGTGGCTACGTTTCAAAAGGCGCTCGTCGCGGCGCGTGACGAGGATCACATCAAGAACGTCGCGAAGAAGCTGCGCGATCTGGGAACGAAGGTCGATCTGCCGAGGCACTTCGGGTTTCTCATGAAGTGGCAGATGATCGCGCCCTTCACGAACGTGGAGCGCAAGGGTTTCGATGAAGTCTTCCCGCCGGAAACGAGCATCGACCTCACCGCCAGCTATCCCGGCAAGGGTGGCGAGGCGAAGTGGGTCGAGTTTGAGAGCAAGGACGACTACGGGATGATCGACTTCAACAAGCCCTTCACCATGCTCAAGGAGGTGACGGGCTATGCGCTCGCCGAGTTCAACTCCACCGAGGAGCGCAGCGCTGAGATCCGCATCGGCTGCAAGAACGGCTGGAAGGTCTGGCTCAATGGCGAGCTGCTCTTCGCGCGCGACGAATACCATCGCGGCATGAAGCTCGACCAATACAAACTCCCCTGTCGCCTCAAAGCCGGAAAGAACACCATCCTCGTGAAGTGCTGCCAGAACGAGCAGACGGAGACGTGGACGGTGGAGTGGCAGTTTCAATTGCGCTTGTGCGATTCAACAGGCACCGCGATTGCGGAGAAAATGTGAAATGAGAAAGCAGATAGTAGAAATCTCTGAGACAACAACACCCCACCAATTCGCCAACACATGAACTGCAAATTCATCCCCCTCCTGCTTTCCGCTTTCTGCTTTCCCATTTCTGTTTTTCCCTCCGACTGGCTCCAATTCCGCGGCCCGTCTGCGAGCGGTGTTTCCACTGCCGCAAAAGCGCCTGCCGCTGAACTCAAGATCGCGTGGACTGCGGAGCTTCCAGGTCGCGGTCTTTCGAGTCCGATCATTGTCGGCGACAAGGTTTTCGTGACCTGCTCCAGCGGGCCTGAGCAGGCAAGCCTGCATGTGTTTTGCTTTGACGCGAAGAGCGGGAAGAAAAACTGGGAGCGCGTGATGCGCGCTACGGGCCGCACGATGAGCCATAACAAAACCAGCGTGGCTGCGCCGACTCCGTGCAGCGATGGGAAGCGCGTCTTCGCGCAGTATTCCTCGAACGATCTCTTTGCGTTCGACCTTGATGGCGATCTGCTCTGGCTGCGCGGGCTGACGTATGATTACGCGAACGCGAGCAACAGCCTCGGCATGTCGCAAAGCCCCACGGTCATAGGCGGTACGCTCGTGGTGCAGAGCGAGAATGACAGCGAGTCCTTCGCCGCCGGCATCGACGTGGAGACAGGCGTGAACAAATGGAAAATTGAGCGCCCCAAGGCCGCAAACTGGTCGAGCGCGATTCACTGGCAGGCGGACGGCGCGCAGCCTGTCGTCGCGCTGCAATCGAGCAAAGGCCTTCTCGGCATCGCGCCCGACACCGGCGCGCAGGTCTGGAACTACGAGGACGGCGCGAGCACGATCCCATCGAGCGCGGTTGGCGCGGGTGTCATTTACGCGGTGAGCCACGGCATCACCGCGCTACTACCTGAGGGCAAATCCGTGAGCCAGCTCTGGCGCAATGAGAAGCTCAATCCCGGCACCGCCAGCCCGCTCGTCCTTGGTGATCATCTCTACGTCGTGAATGGCGCTGGTGTGCTGATCAAAGCCACGCTGAAAAATGGCGAGGAACTCTGGAAGCTGCGGCTCAAAGGGCCATTCAGCGGCTCGCCCGTGGCTGCTGGCAAGTACATCTACATCGCGAGCGAGCGCGGAGATTTCCAGGTGGTGGACACGACGACCAAGGAAGGCAGCATCGTGCAGACGATCCCGCTCAAAGAGACCATCCTCAGCACACCCGCGATCTCTGATGGCGCGGTGTATGTGCGCAGCGACGGGAAGCTTTGGAGGCTGAATTGATCGCGGTGGCAAAGCAAGGTGTGCCCGTCGCGATGTCCTCATCCATTCTTAATGTCGCTGGCTACAAGTTCGCGCGGCTCGATGAACTGCCGGCATTAAAATCGAGGCTGGAGGCCGAGGGGCTTCGTCTCGAATTGCGCGGCACCCTTTTGCTCGCGCCGGAAGGAGTGAATCTGTTTCTGGCCGGACCGGAGACTGCGGTGCGCGAGTTTCTCGTGTTCTTCCGCAGCGACGAGCGCTTCGCTGATTTCGCGGTGAAAGAGAGCTGGTCGGAGCTGCCGCCGTTTCGCAAGCTGCGGGTGCGATTGAAAAAGGAGATCATCACCATGAGGCATCCGATGATCCAGCCCGAGGCGGGCCGCGCGCCAGCGGTGGATGCTGTCACTCTGAGGCGCTGGCTGGATCAAGGCCACGATGATGCGGGCCGCGCCGTGACATTGCTGGACACGCGCAACGACTACGAGATCGCGCAGGGCACCTTCCGCGATGCGATCGCACCGACGATGCGGAGCTTTTCTGAATTTCCCGCGGTGGTCAGCAATCTGCCAGCCGATCTGCGCGAGAAAACAGTGGTCACATTCTGCACCGGTGGCATCCGCTGCGAGAAGGCGGCGCTCTTCATGCGCGAGCAGGGCTTTGGCAATGTGGTGCAACTCGACGGCGGCATCTTAAAGTACTTTGAGGAGGTCGGCGGCGATCACTACGAAGGCGTTTGTTTCGTCTTCGATAATCGCGCCGGACTGCGGCCCGATCTCAGCGCCGAGCTGCCCGGCGATACGATTCACGAGGGGCCGTATCAAAGTCAGGCTGTCGCAGGCGCGGAGTAGCGAATGCGGATCACCACCGCCGAGATGCAGCAGCCGACGAGATTCGCCACCAGATCCCAGCCGGTGTTCATGTAGCCGCCGACGTTTGTCTCCGGGATCGTGAGCGTGGCGATGAACTCCACGATCTCATTCAACGCGCCAAAGCCCAGGCCGCCAGCCGCCGCGAGTGTGAGAAGGCCAAACGTGGGCTGCGGCGCGGAGCCGTCTTTCTCACGCAGGCAGGTGTGGATGGCGTGCCAGCACAGCCAAGTCGTCACGCCGAAACCGTAGGCGTGGACGATCTGGTCGTACTTCAGCAGATCAGGGATCAGCCACAGGCTGTACAGCACACGGATCGGCCCGTTCACCGGCCACGATTCCGGCACGGGCACGAGGCCTCCGGCCATGTGCAGCAAGCCCCAGACTGAGAGCGCCCATAGCTGCGCGCTTGTGAGCGACATGCGCCGATGCACAAACATCACCGCCGCGATGAGCACCACCATCACCACGATGTAGAAGACAAACTCCTTGTTTCCCGCCGCGATGGACGCGCCGATGGCGGCGAGCATGTACGCGCCGGTGAAGAACGCGAGGGGGAGGAGGTTTGGTTTGGTGGAGGGCATGATGAAATGCAAGGTGCTCGGTGCGACGTGCTTTAGACCTTCACATCCCACCCCGTCCGATATGCTGCGCGCTTCCAGAGCTTCTCTCCGGCTGGATTATCAATGAGCTTCCCGGTCTTGGGATCGCAGCGCACCACGGTGTTGGTGCGGTACGCGATGTTTCCGAGATGGCAGAGCATCGTGCTTTTCTGGCCTTCACTGATGGGAGAGTTGAGCTTCGCATTGCCACGGATCGCCTCGATGAAGTTGCCCATGTGCGCGGGGTCGCCGCCACCAGCGCCTTTTCCTTTGCCGGTCTCCACGCCTTTGAGGTCGTAGGTCGTCCACGAGTCGCGCTGCACGGCCATCGTGCCGCCGTCGCCGTAGAAGATGACTTCACCCGCCGGTTTTTCCGCTGGCACCACGCGCGGATGGGAGCTGCTCTGCACCCACTCCATGCCGACATGGCCAAAATCATACACGGCTGTGCCGGTGTCGGGCGTCTCCTGTTTGTCTTTGTAGAAATAGCGCCCGCCGTTGTAGGTCACGCGAGATGGATAATCCACCTTCAATCCCCAGCGCAGGATGTCGAGGCTGTGGATGCCGTTGTTCCCCAGCTCGCCATTGCCCCAGTGCCAAAGCCAGTGCCAGTCGTAGTGCGCGTACGGTTTGATATCGCGTTCGTCGGGCACGGGGCCTTGCCACAGATTCATGTCGAGATCATCGGCGGCTTTTTGCGCGCCGAGACCGATCTCGCCGCGCTTGTTGTAATAATGCGCGCGACCAAAACGAACCGGGCCGATCGCTCCGCCGTGCAGCGCCTCGATGGCCTCCTTCATCCAGGTGCGCCGTTGATTGCCCATTTGCACGAGACGTCCGTACTTCTCCGCAGCCGCGACGATCATCTCCGCCTCGCCCGGATTCTGGCTGCCGGGTTTCTCCACATACACATGCTTGCCTGCCTGCATCGCCAGCAGCGCGGCAGGCGTGTGCCAGAAATTCGGCGTGGCGATGAAGACGGCGTCCAGCTCCTTGTCATCGAGGAATGATCTGAAATCCTTCACGCCATGGCAAGACGGCGAGGTCTGGCTGTCCGCCACGACCTTCAATCCTCTCTCGAGCCGCGCCGGATCTGTCTCGGCCAGGTATTTGATCTCCACGCCCGGGATTTTCAAAAGCGTCTGCACATGCCCCATGCCACGTCCGAGGGCGACGACGGCGACTTTGACTTTGTTTGCCGCGGCATCGGCTGCGCGGAGTTTGGTGACGGCGGAGATCGCGGCTGTGGCGGCGACGGCGGTGGACTGATGGAGGAGTGCGCGGCGGTTCATAGTGGTTGGAGATGAACAGAACGCCGCGAGCAGGAGTTTCTTCAACTCGTGCTCACGCGGAGGCCGGCTGCTCCTCTTCGATCCACGCTAGCGCCTTCGAGTAGCTCGATTGCGCCAGAAAGTGATTCAAGCGCGCGGGCAGCGTGTTTTTCAGTCGCGTGTGCTCGGCGGCGAGCGTCTCGGATACTTCCTGAAGCTGACGCAATTGCTCCGCTGGATCGCGGTCGCGCAGCGCGTGATCGGCGATGACTTCAAGCCTGCGGCGGAGAAGAGTGGCGAGGCGGGTGAGGTCGGTGTTCATGTCGCGCACTTTGCCCTGAACGAGTTTCCGCGCGAGTGAAATGAAGCAGTCGATGGCCTTCGGTCATCTTACTGAACGCTCACGCGATTCAGCTACGCGACGAGCGGCAGATTCGGATCGACATCGGCCTCCAGAGGCGAGCGGGCGCCTAGTGCGAATCGCTGCGCGGCGGCGAATGCGATCATGGCGGCGTTGTCAGTGCTGTGCTCCGGGCTGGCGAGGAG
Source organism: Verrucomicrobiaceae bacterium (assembly GCA_031425215.1). Taxonomy (GTDB): domain Bacteria; phylum Verrucomicrobiota; class Verrucomicrobiia; order Verrucomicrobiales; family Verrucomicrobiaceae; genus JANPIW01. Next base: position 7,968 of record JANPIW010000130.1, on the reverse strand, counting down.
GACTTCAAGCTTCTCCGCGGCGCAACGATCGCTGAGTTTTTCTCGCAGTCGGCGATTGCAACTTACGCCTCCACTGACGGTGACGAGTTGCTCGCGAAATGTCTTTGCCGCGCGCACGAGTTTCTCCACGAGCACATCGACGATGGCTTCCTGCACGGAGGCGCAGAGATTTGCCAGGACGCGGCGATCCTTCAAATCATGCGCGGGCAGCGCATAGAGCACGGAGGTCTTGAGACCGCTGAAGCTGAACTCGAAGCTCTTCTCCCGCATCATCGTGCGCGGGAAATCGAAGGCGGCCGGATCACCCTCGCGCGCGAGCTTGTCGATCTCGGGGCCACCCGGATACGGCAGGCCCAGCATCTTCGCGACCTTATCAAAGGCCTCGCCCGCCGCGTCGTCGCGTGTGCGACCGATGAGCTGGTAATCACCGGCGGCGCGCACACGCACGATCATGGTGTGACCGCCGCTGACGATGAGGGAGATGTTCGGGCGGATGGTGGAGCCGCCGATGAATGGCGAGAGCAAATGTCCCTCCATGTGATTCACCGCGAGGAAAGGTTTCTTTTCCGCAACGGCGAGCGCTTTGGCCATCGAGGTGCCGATGAGCAGCGAGCTGACAAGCCCAGGACCGCTCGTCGCCGCAAAAGCGGTGATGTCTTTCAGCGAAAGCCCCGCATCGCCGAGCACTTCCTCGACGAGCGGGCGGACATGCAGGACGTGATTGCGCGAGGCGATCTCGGGCACGACGCCGCCGGTCTTGCGATGAATCTCCGCCTGCGAAGCGATGCGGCTGGCGAGGATGACGCCGTCCGCAGTGCAGATCGCCGCCGCAGTCTCGTCACAGGAGGTTTTGAGGGCGAGGATGGCGGAATGAGGAATGACGAATGATGAATGACGAATGGGGTTGCCTTCCAGACCTTGAGTCATTGGGGTTTCATTCGTCATTCGTTATTTGGAATTCGTCATTCCCTCACGGTTTCGTCGCCGGTTGCGTGACGGCTGATGGCGGTGCTTTTGATGGTGCGAGGAGCGCGTCGAGCTTGGCGGGCGTGCGTGTTGGTTCCTTGGGCGGTTGAGCGATCACGGGCTGCGGCTTGCTGAACTCATCGTAAATGAGCACGCCCTTGAGCGCATCGACGGCGCGCTCAAGCTGACGGTCGCCGAGATTGGCAAGCTCAAGCGCTGCCGCCTCGCCAGTGCCGTGTGAACCGCGCCATTTGGTGATCTTGATCTCCTCGTCGGTGGTGAGCGCGGAGACGATGTTCGGCTCCACGCCTTTCTCGTGGATGGTGCGGTGGCTCGGCGTGTAATACTTTGCCGTCGTGAGCCGCATGGCCGCGCCGTTTTTCATCGGCATGATGGTCTGCACGGAGCCTTTGCCAAAGCTCGTGGTGCCCACGACGATGGCGCGGCGCAAATCCTGGAGCGCAGCAGCGGTCAGCTCCGATGCGCTGGCGCTGCCGTGATTGATGAGCACCACCATCGGAAACTTGCGCGGCGCCTTTCCACCGCGCGGCGGTGTGCGGTACGGTGGCGCGTTTTGCGATGCCACGCGGCCCTCGGTGGTGACGACGACGGTGTTCTCGGGCAAAAACTCGCCGCACACCGCGACGGCCACATCGAGCAGGCCGCCTGGGTTGTTGCGCAGGTCGAGCACGAATGCCTGCATTACTTGTTTCTCCAGATCGTCGAGCGCTGCGCCCAGATCCTTCGCCGTGGCCTGCGTGAACTGCGAGATGCGCGCGTAGCCGATCTTGTATCCGGCGGCCAGTTTAGCGTGAACGAGCATCGCGTCATGCACGGACGATTCCGTGAGCGTCTCGCGCACCATGCTGAAATCGAGAAACTGTCTCGTGCCTGGCCTGCGGACGGTGATGCGCACGGACTCGCCCGTCTTGCCTTTGAGAAGCTGGATGGCCTCGGAGACGCCGACGGAATCCGTGAGCACATCATTGATGCGCACGATCTGGTCGCCGCCGAGGACGCCAGCGCGCGCCGCAGGACCGTCCTCGCGCACGGTGATGATGGTGAGCAAGTTCTGGCGCAGCGAGACGGTGATGCCCACGCCCTCCGAGGTGTCGCTCTGCTCGCGCTGCATCTCCTCGAAAAGTGTCGGGCCCATGTATTCGCAGTGCGGATCGAGTCGCGCGAGCATTCCTTCCAGCGCGCCCTGCACCAGCTCTTCGTAGCTGACCTTTTTCTCATCGGGGTAGCTCTGCCGGATCATCTCAATGGCGCGCGTGAGCATCTCCATCTGGCGGTATCCGTCCTCGGAGACGGGCACGGGTTTTGCTGGCGCCGCAGCCGGAGCGGCCACGGGCTTCTTCTCCACGGCGGTGGGCTTTTTCACCGCCGGTTTCTTCGGCGCGACAGGCGCAGGCTGCTGCCCGAGGGCGCAGACCGTGATGAATGCGAGGATGAGAGGGAAAACCGTCCGCATGGCGCGGAGGATGCACCACATCCGGCGGGCTTGCACGAAAAGAAAATGAGGCAAGCTCCCGGTACAATGCAGCCGCGTGCTAATCATCCGAAGGTCGAAAGGACACCATGCCTCCCGTATTATGAATGCTCATGCAGAAGCCCGTCCTTGTTTTGTCGATCATCGTTTCTCTCGCCGGCACTCTCCTCTCCGCGCGACCTGACGCGCCTTTGCCGAAGTGGGCGGAGGGGCAGGCGGGTTTGCGGTTCGTGGACATCAATGGCGACGGGCATGAGGACATCGTGTTCTCGAACAGCGAGCGGCATGGGGTGTATCTCTTCAATGATGTGGAGAAGAAAAACCTCGGCTGGCTGCGTGGATGGCCGCACATCATCCGCGAGGGCAGGGCGGGGGATGCGGATGCCCTGCCGCTGACCACGAGTGATGACGTGACCTTCAAAGACGGCGCGATGTGGGTGAAGGGCGTGAAGAAGATGATCTTCGCCGATCTTTGCCGTCCGCCCGCGCCGCCGGCGCGCTCGCCGCAGGACTCGCTCAAGGCGCTGCATTTGAAACCCAGATTCAAAGCCGAACTCGTCGCGCATGAGCCGCTGGTGCAGGATCCGGTTTTCATCGACTGGGATGCGCGCGGACGCATGTGGGTGGTGGAGATGGCCGACTATCCGTTTCACGAGCGCAATGGCGTGACGCACAGCGGCCGCGTGAAAGTGCTCGAAGACACGAACAACGACGGCATTTACGACAAGGCCACGCTCTTCCTCGACGACCTCACCTATCCCACCGGCCTCGCCTGCTGGAAAAGCGGCGTGTTCGTCGCATCCGTCCCGTCCGTCACATTCTGCGAAGACACCGATGGCGACGGCAAAGCTGACAAGCGCACACCCATCCTCACCGGTTTCACCAAAGGAAATCCGCAGCATCTTGTGAACGGTTTCGCATGGGGGCTCGACGGCTGGCTCTACGGCGGCAATGGCGACAGCGGCGGCAAAGTCATCGAAGTGGAGAGCGGCAAGGAGTTTGACCTCAGCGGGCGAGACTTCCGTTTCGATCCGAGGACGGGTGAGTTTCAACTGCAAGCCGGCAAGGCGCAGTATGGCCGTTGGCGCGATGATTTTGGAAACTGGTTTGCGAACAACAACAGCAACCTCGGCTGGCATTACTTTCTCGAAGACCGCTATCTCGCGCGCAATCCGCAGCTCGCCGTGCGCACTTTGAAGCAAGACCTCAATCGCAATGGCACGCGACTCTTTCCCGTGAGCGCGCCCGTCCGTCGGCTAAACCAGCCTGACTCCGTGAACACGCTCACGTCCGGCTGCAGCCCCATTCCGTATCGCGACACGCTCCTCGGCGCGGACTACACAAACAGCCTCTTCATCTGCGAGCCGGCAAACAATCTAGTGCATCGCGAAGTGCTCGTGCCCGACGGCATCACCTTCACCAGCCGCCGCGCCGATGATGAAAAAGAAAGCGAGTTCCTCGCCAGCGAGGACAACTGGAGCCGCTTCACCCAGGCGCGCAACGGCCCGGACGGCTGTCTCTACGTCGTGGATTTCTACCGCCTCATTCTCGAGCACCCGGAGTGGATTCCCAAACAGATGATCGACACGCTCGACCTCCGCGCCGGCAGCGACATGGGCCGCATTTACCGCATCAGCCCCACGAGTCACACCCGCCGCATCAGTCCTATCTCCCTGACCTCCACCAACGGCTGGTCCCGCGACACCGCGCAACGCCTCCTCATCGAGCAAGGCGAAAAATGGACCACCGACAAACTCACCGGCGGCACCGCCGCGCAGGTGCAGCAGCTCTGGACGATGCACACTCTCGGCACTTTGCCGCCAGCGCTTTTGCACGGTGCGCTGCGCGACAAGGACGCGCGCATTCGCGAGCACGCGGTGCGCATCGCGGAGAGTCATCTTGAAGATGAAGCGATGCTCGATGCCGTCTGCGATCTCTTTGACGACCCCGATGTGCGTGTGCGCGTGCAGGTCGCATTCTCGCTCGGCGAGAGCAAGAACGAGAGCGTGGCGCTCGCGCTCAGCGCGCTCGCGAAACGTGACGCGTCCACGCCCGGAATGCTCATCGCGCTCCTCAGCTCCGCGCCTGATCATCCCGATGCGCAGCAATGGCACGCCTTGCTCAAAGGCGAGCAGCGCGCGAGCAACACATCGCCGCCACCGAAGATCATCACAAACACGAATCCTGATCGCGAGAAAGTTGTGAAGGCATACGCCGGCGTCGCCGCGCTCACCGGTGACGCGGCGCGCGGGCACATCCTTTACACCGCTGTATGCTCCGCCTGTCATCGTTTGAAAAACGAAGGCAACGAGATCGGCCCCGAACTGAGCACCATCGCCACCAAACCGACCGAGCAGCTCATCGAGGCCATCCTCGATCCCAATCGCGCCGTGGAGATGCGCTACCTCGCGCAGACCGTCACGCTCAAGGACGGCAAACAACTCGTCGGCATGATCGCCGAGGAAACGGCCAACAGCATCACCCTCAAACTCGCTGGCACGACCGAGGTCATCCTGCGCAGCAACATCGCAAAGATCGAGGCAGGCACGAAGTCCCTGATGCTCGACGGCCTGGAGAGCATCCTCAACCCACAACAAGTGGCTGATGTTCTCGCGTGGATTCGCGCGAAGTGAGCTGCATCAAGGCTTCGACAACTCCGCCACCTTCTCCGCGAGCTTCTCAAACGACAACCGGTCGCTGTTGTTTTTGCCGACGTAACGGAACACCTCTTTTCCATCCGGCCCGATCAAAACCGTGGCTGGATAATGCACCGTCTGGCCGTGAAACTTGTAACCGTCCGGGATGTCGAAATCCCTGGCGAGCTTTGCGTTTGGATCGCGGTGGATGGGATGCTTTGCCAGTTCATCAGCAGGCAGCTTCGATGCCCATGCTTCGATCTCTTTGTCGGTGTCGGGTTTGAGAAAGAGCTGCACCACGTTTGGCAGCGTCGCCGCTTTGGCGAAGTAATCGCGCGTGTGCCTCAAACACAGCGGGCACTCGGTTTTGAGCAGGAAATGAATGGCGACAAATTTTCCGCGCGAGTCCTTGAGTGTGAACGCGCTTTTGTCCGTGGCGGATTTCACCGTGAAGTCATCAGGCGCGGCGGCGGTGACGACAGTTGTGATGGCGAGCAGCAGCGAGGTGATGAGGTGTTTCATGGCGGGCGTGGCGATGAGAGCCGCGTTGCGAGGAAAAATTCCGTCTTTTTTCTGCACACCTGATTTTCCGATCTACTCTCGCCGCCCCATGACAGCATCACCCCTCATCAAATCCAAGATCGTCGAACTGTGCGAAACCCTCGTGGCCGATGCCGGGCTGCAAAGCGCGCGTGCTCAGGCCGAGGCGTTCCTAGCGGACGAACAAGCTGTGTCTCTTTATCGCGAGATGGCCACGATGGGCCGCGCGTTGCATCAGAAACAGCACAACGGCGAGGAGCCGACGGATGCAGAGATCGGGCGCTTCACCTCCTTGCAGGATCGCTGTGATGAAAACGAGGTCATTCTTTCCTTCGTCAAAGCGCAGGACACGCTGCGCGGTGTCGCGGAAGTGGTGACGAGCTTTGTCGGCAAGAGCCTGGAGAGCGGCGCGGTGCCGTCCGAGGATGAGGTCTTCGGCAAAGGTGGCTGTGGCGAAGGCTGCGGCTGCCACTAAACCAGCGCGCGTGATGAGAGCGTTCCCCCTGCTCGTCTCGCTGTTGTTTTGCGTCTCGTCCGCGATGGGCGAGGCCAAAACCGTCCGCATTCTCACCATCGGGAACAGCTTCTCGCGCAACGCGACGAATCATCTCGATGATCTCGCGCTGGCGGGCGGGCACACGTTGATGCACACGCAGCTGGTGATCGGCGGCTCGTCGTTCCAGGTGCATGCGGACAAGGCGAAGACGGAGGGGAAGGCGCGGCTGTACACGAATGGCCGTGATCTGATCGCGAACCTGACAGCTGAGAAGTGGGACTACGTCACGATCCAGCAGGCCAGCATCAAGAGCCATGACTTCAGCACCTACCAGCCCTACGCGGGCATCCTGCGCGACTACATCACCAAGCACGCACCGCAGGCAAAGCTGCTGATTCATCAAACGTGGGCGTATAGGAAGGATGATCCGCGCTTTACAAAGCCCTCGGGCAAAGCGGGTGAACCGAAGACGCAGGAGGAAATGTACCGTGGCCTGACCGCCGCCTACGACAAGATCGCCGCTGAACTCGGCGGTAAGGTGATTCCGGCGGGCGATGCGCTTTTCATGGCCGACACGGATGCGACCTGGGGTTATCAAACCGACACCTCGTTTGATCCCAAGACTGCAAGGCAACCCGAGTTGCCGAATCAGAAGCATTCGCTGCATGTCGGCTGGCGCTGGGCGAAGTCGAAGGACGGAAGAAAGACCTCGCTCGGCATGGACGGTCATCACGCGAACACGGCGGGCGAGTATCTCGGTGCCTGCGTCTGGTATGAGGTGCTGTTTGGTGAGAGCGCCGTGGGGAACAGCTACATCCCGAAAGGCTTCGATGCCGCCTATGCCCGCTTTTTGCAGGAGACGGCGCACAAGGCCGTGCAGGCTCGTTCTGGCGGAAGGTAGCTCGGGCCAGCTCATAAGTTACCATCTCGAATAGGCGCGAATGGTGAATACTTGATCAAATAGCGAGTTCTGGACCTTTTGAAGAAAGGACCATGAAACGCATCCTCATCTCCCTCCTCGTTGCCAGCAGCGCTTTCGCTCAATCCGAACTCAAACCATTGCGTGCGGGCATTGTCGGCCTAGACACCTCGCATGTGCCGGCCTTTACCAAACTCTTCAACAAAGGCGAGAAGGAGGGTGAACTGGCAGGCATCAAAGTAACCACCGGCTACACCGGGGGCACGGACATGCCCGCGAGCGCCACTCGCAAAGAGAAGTTCACCCAGCAGCTTCGCGAGATGGGTGTGGAGATTGTCGATTCGATCCCGAAGCTGCTCGAAAAAGTCGATGTCATCCTGCTGGAGAGCGTCGATGGACGTATCCATCTCCAGGAGGCGCGGGAGATTTTCAAAACGGGCAAACCTGTCTTCATCGACAAGCCGCTTGCGGGCACTCTGGCCGAGGCCATCGCCATCGTGGAACTGGCGAAGAAGCATGGTGTGCCATTTTTCAGCAGCTCCTCCTCACGCTTCGGCCCCGAGCTGATGGCGCTCAAAGGCAATGCCGAGGTCGGGGACATCCTCGGCGCGCAGACCTGGGGGCCGTGCTCGTATCAGGAAGGCACGCCCGACTTTTTCTTCTACGGCATCCACGGCGTCGAGGCGCTCTACACGCTCATGGGCACGGGCTGCGAGACGGTGTCGCGTGTGAAGGCTGAGAATCATGATGTAGCCACCGGCGTGTGGAAAGACGGTCGTGTCGGTGCGTATCGCGGCATCGTGAAGGGCAAGGCGGACTTCGGCGCGGTGGCCTACGGCAGCAAGGCCATAGGCCAGGCCGCGAAAGCCGTGAGCTACGAGGGACTGTGCCGCCAGATCGGCAAATTCTTCCGCAGCGG
>JANPIW010000129.1:0-4094 GCA_031425215.1 Verrucomicrobiaceae bacterium | reverse complement strand
TCGCGCACACAAACCTCGACTCCAGTCGGATTGCAGGCCTGAAAAGAGGCGGCAAAATTTTCCGAGTTGGCAGCGAAGAGGGCGCTTTTTCAAACTCCGCTTTATTCAGCGTCTCCCTAGTGGTGCGTTCCAGCAAGGTTGGTGGGTTGAATTCCATGCCGGAGGCATGACGGCTGGTAGCCGGTGGTGGAGCGAGGCTTTGCGAGCGGGAACCACCGGTTTTGAATCGAGTGCGCGCCTTGTTCAAAGCACGCGTCCCGGCAGGGAAGCCGGAATCATGCGCACACTTCCTGCGTCCCTGCCGGGACGCGCCCTTGACCTGGAATCAAACCGGTCTTCGCAGTCCGGTGGTTCCGCTCGGTGACTCGCTCCACCACCGGCTACCTTCCGCGGTGCCTACGGCACCCATCAACTCTGCTGGATTGAACCACCAGCACTGAGCACTTTCCTGCTTCACTCCCCCGCTTCCTGTCGCGATTTCGCCTCCCCTTTTCCCCTCGAAAACCACGTCTCGTTTTGCCATTTCGGATCGGTTGACATCATGGCGAAAGGCTCCTTGTTAGCCGCCCTTTCCCCGGAAGCATTTTCATCTACACACCCCAACATGGACATCATCGCAAAAAACGTCGCCGAACTCGCGCCCTCAATGACCCTCTCGATCACCAGCCAGGCCAAGGCGCTGCGCAAACAGGGAGTCGATGTGCTGAGCTTCGGTGCTGGCGAGCCTGATTTCAACACCCCGGCGCACATCACCGCCGCCGCGATCAAGGCGCTCAACGAACACCAGACCCGCTACACCGAGAGCGCCGGCCTGCTCGAACTCCGCGAAGCCATCGCCGCCAAATTCCTCCTCGACAACGGCCTCCAATACGAGCCATCCCAGATCATCGTCAACTGCGGCGCCAAGCACTCCTGCTACAACGCCATCCTCGCCGTCGTCAATCCCGGTGACGAAGTCATCATCCCCGCCCCTTACTGGACCAGCTACCCCGAGATGGTCCGTCTCGTCGGCGGCATCCCCGTCATCGTCGATACCAAGCAGGAAAACGGCTGGAAGATGACACCCTCCGAGTTTGAAGACGCCATGTCACCCATGACCAAGATGGTCATCATCAACTCCCCCGGCAATCCCACCGGCGGCGTCTATACCAAGGAAGAACTCACCGCCATCGCCGACATCGCCACCGGCGAAGGCATCATCATCCTCTCCGACGAAATCTACGAAAAGCTCGTCTATGCCGACAACAAGCACGTCAGCATCGCCTCCGTCAGCAAGGAAGCCTACGACCACACCATCACCATCAATGGCTTCTCCAAAGCCTACGCCATGACCGGCTGGCGCCTCGGTTACACCGCCGCGCCCAAGAAAATCGCCGAGGCCATCGACACCATCCAGAGCCACACCACCTCGAATCCCACCACCTTCGCCCAATACGGCGCCATCGCCGCCCTTCAGGGTGATCAGCAGATCGTCGCCGACATGCGCGACGAGTTCGACGTGCGCCGCCAGTACATGCTCGGCCGCCTCCAGGCCATCCGGAATGTCCGGGTCGTCGAGCCACTCGGCGCATTCTATTTCCTCGTGAACATTGAGCCTATCGGCATCAAGAGCGTGAACTTCTGCGAGAAGCTCCTCAGCAAAGCCAAGGTCGCCGCCGTCCCCGGCGTCGCCTTCGGTTCCGAGTTCACCCTCCGCTTCAGCTACGCCACCGGCCTTGATGTCATCAATGCCGGCATGGACCGCTTCGAGGAATTCTGTCATCAGCACTAAACCCAAAAACAAATAGAATGCCGGCCATCTACCGTCGGCGAAGGAGAAACGCATCGCGAAAGGGGCGGACTAAATGTCCGCCCCTTTTATTGTTCCAGGATTCCACCACCGGCGGATTTCCCGCTTGTCGCGCCGCTCCTCCGCGCTTCATAGTCGCGGCCCATGAAAATACTGGTCACTGGCAAGGGCGGGCGGGAGCACGCCATCCTCACCGCGCTCAATGAATCGCCAACAAAGCCGACGCTCTTTGCGTATCCGGGCAGTGATGCCATCGCGAGCATCGCCACGCGCGTGGATGCGGCGGGACTGCCGGAGCTGATCGATTTCATGAAGCGCGAGGGAGTCGATGTCTGCGTGGCGGGCGAGGAAGCGTGGCTGGTCAAAGATCGCGGGCTGGCGAATCTGTGCGAGGAGGCGGGCATCCCGTGCTGGGGGCCATTTAAAGAGTCGGCGCAGCTCGAAGCATCGAAGATTTTTGCGAAGCGATTCCTGCAACGGCACGGCATCCCGACGGCGGGTTTTGCCATCTGCACCACAAAAGCGGAGGCGCTGGCCGCGCTGACGGAGCTGCCCATCGTTTTGAAATTCGACGGACTCGCCGCAGGCAAAGGCGTGGCCGTTTGCACCACGAGCGCGGACGCGGAGGCGTTCATCGACGACGTTTTGGTGAAGCGCGTATTCGGCGCGGGCGATCTGCTGGTGGAGAAATGCCTCACCGGCCCGGAGATTTCCATCTTCGTATCCGTGTGCGACGCGGAATATCAAATCCTCATGCCCGCGCGCGACTACAAACGCATCCGCGACAACGACGAGGGGCCGAACACCGGCGGCATGGGCGCCGTGGCATCGCGCGAACTGGCTGATCCCGCGCTGCTCGCTCGCATCGAGACCGAAATGGTGAAGCCCACTGTCGATGGACTCATCAAGGACGGCCTGCGCTACCGTGGCTTTCTCTATTTCGGCATCATGCTGACGCCCGACGGACCGATGATGCTGGAATACAACTGCCGCTTTGGCGATCCCGAGGCCGAGGCAGTGCTGCCGATGGTGCGCGGCGACTTTGCGAACTATGTGCTGGCCGCCGCGAAGGGAAATCTCAAGCCCGAGCTGATCTCATTCGCCGAAGGCTGGAGCATCTGCGTCATCCTCGCCAGCGCCGGCTACCCCGCCAGCGCACGCAACGGCGATGTGTTCAGCGGTCTCGACGAAGTGCAAGGCGCGCGTGTTTTCCACAGCGGCACCAAAAGAAACACCGGCGGCCAGTTTGAGACCAACGGCGGTCGCGTGCTCGCCGTGGTGGCACAAGGAAAGACCAGAGTGGAAGCACGCGAGGCCGCGTATCGCGAGGCGGACAAGATCACCTTCGCTGGAAAGCAGAACCGCACGGACGTGGGGAAGATGCACTTTGAGTGAAAAGGCGCGCAGCGCAGTTCCGCAGTGTCAGACGGCTTTCCGACGGCGGCGCATGATCACACCCAGCAGACCGCCCAGCAACAGCAGCGCGCGGCTTGGCTCGGGGACGGCTTCAAGCTCGGTCAGCACGAGGTTGTTCGCGCCGTAGGGGCTGCCAGCACCGTAATAGACTCGGAACAGCGAGGAGAAGTTCGTGATCAATTGGCTGCCGCTCGCCACATTGCTGAAGGCACCGAGGATCGATGAGGTCGAGGTGGCGATGGTGAAGATGTCGGTCGATTGCACGCTGTTCTCGAAGCCGTTGATGAAATCGACATCAAGCAGGCCGCCGAGCGTGAGGACGCCGTTCACGGTGAGCAGATCGTAATCAACGCCGGAGGCGAGGCCGCCAACCTCCATGGCCAATGTGTTCGACCCGCCAAGCACGGTGGAGCCATTCACCGTGATGTGGCCGGGAGACGCACCGGGAGCGATGGTGCCTGTGCCCGTGGCGGTGAGCGGGCCAGTGATCCGGCCGTTGCCCTGAAGTGTGCCGTCATTAAGCGCGAAGCTCGAGGTGACGATGAGCGCGCCGCCTTCGAGAGTCGTGTAGCCGCCGCTCTGCGTCACGGCACCGCTCACAGTGAGCGTGGTAGTGGCCCCGTTTACCACGAGTGTATTCTGGCCGCCGGTTGTCGTGGTGACGGAGCCGGTGGTGGCGCTGGTGTTGAACTGGGTCACGCCGCCGCGCAGGTGGGTCTCGCCGGTGGTGTTGTAGGTGCTGCCGCTGTTGATCGTGGTGCCGCCGAGCGTCACCTTGCCCGCGCCGGTGACGCTGGAGCCGGAGTTCTGATTGCTGCCGCCGGTGAGCCAGAGTTCGCTGCCCGCGGCCACACTGAAGCTGCCCGTCTGCGTGCCGCCGCCGAGCGTG
>JANPIW010000128.1:0-4812 GCA_031425215.1 Verrucomicrobiaceae bacterium | reverse complement strand
CAAATTCGGCCAGATGATGCTCGCCTGGAAAAATGCGTCCACCCGCGAGATGATTTAACCATGAGCCTGTGTCGCGGCGCGGAATGAACACCCCCTCGCGTGGCTCGCCGGATGGATCATCCCAAACGACGGCGACACGATGGGCGGCATTCTCACTGGAGATGCCGCAGAAGCGAGGCAGCCAGCCGGGTCGAATCTGCTCAAGCCGGATGAGACAGATGCCGGCAATGGCAAACCCACGGTGTAACTTGGGCCGAAACGGTGCGGGCAGAAAACGCCTCATAACGCCAGCATCCACACGGAAGTTGACCAGCAATCTGCGACGAATCAGACCGTGGATGATTGGAAGACGCATGGGCAGACTATTGATTGGGAAGCAGTTTTGTCGAGCACACAGCGGCACGAGGCGGAGTCGCACTCCTTGGAAATCCCGCTTGGCAGAACACACCCGCCCTGTTTAGCATCGCCGCATGCACCCAATCACCCGTCGTTCTTTTATCCGCACCACCGCTGGCGCGACTGTCGCCACCGCTGTTGGGGGTGCTGCCGTCACTCCCAAGCCAGCTCACATCGACGCGCATGTGCATGTGTGGACGCCTGACACGAGCAAGTATCCGCTGGCCGCAGGCATGACGAAGGCGGGGTGCGTGGACAGTTTTACGCCGGAGCAGCTTTTCGCGCACTGCGAGCCGGAGGGTGTGGATCGCATTGTGCTAATTCAGATGAGCTTTTACCAGAAGGACAACAGCTACATGCTCGACTCCATCGCGGCACATCTAGGTGTGTTCAGCGGCGTGGCCATCGTGAACGAGCACGAGGCTGGCGTGGGGCAGCGCATGAAGGACTTGGCGCGGCGCGGTGTGCGCGGCTTTCGCATCACGGCGGGCAAGGAGAAGAACCTGGAGCGCTGGCTGGGCAGCGATGGCATGGCGGAGATGTGGCGCACGGCGGCCGATGAGGGACTGAACATTTGCCCGCTGATCAATCCTGAAGCGCTGCCACTCATCGACCAGATGTGCGTGAAGCATCCGCGCACCTCGGTGGTGATCGATCACTTTGCGCGCCTCGGCATGGCTGGGCCGGTGACGCGCGCTGACCTCGACCGGTTGCTGCATCTCTCAAAACATCCGCACACGCATGTGAAGACCTCGGCCTTTTACGCGCTGGGGAAAAAGCAGGCGCCATATCTCGATCTCGGTCCGATGATCCGCGAACTACGCGACAGCTTCGGCGCGCAGCGGCTGATGTGGGCGAGCGATTGTCCCTTCCAGGTCGATCCAGGAAGCACCTACCGCGATTCCATCGCGCTGATCCGCGACCGCTTGGATTTCCTCAGCGCCGAAGACAAATCATGGATGCTGCGGCGCACAGCGGAGAAGGTGTTCTTTGCGTAAGGGCATGGCATATGGAATGCCGACGAGCCGTCGGCCATCCAAACTGCGAAGCTGCCTTTTGCCGACGACTCGTCGGAGTTCAATGAACTACCAGCGCGTTCTCATGCGTTGGTGGAATCATGAAGCGTCTCTTCTTCCTCGCGTTGTTGCTCTCCATCACCTCATCCCGCGCCGCCGGACCTGCGGAGCATGTGATCCTCGTCTCAGTCGATGGCTGGGCGCATCACTACTTTGATGACCCGAAGTGCCACACGCCTGCGATCAAGAAACTCGCCGCCGCCGGTGTGCGCGCAAAGCGGATGGAGACTTCGTTTCCGACGGTGACGTGGACAAACCACACCACGCTCGTCACGGGCACTCTCCCAGGAAAGCATGGTTTGCTTGCGAATGAAATCTTCGACCGCCAGACGCTGAAGAAGGTGCCGTACATTCCCGACCCGATCTTCAACAAAGACGAGATCGTGAAGTCGCCGACAATCTACGACGTGGCGAAGGCGGCGGGAATGAAAACAGCCGCCGTCATCTGGCCCGCCTCGCGCGGGGCCGCGACGCTGGACTGGACGGTGCCGGATGTTTTCGAGCAGGAGCTGTTTGAGAAATACAGCACGCCGAAGCTGCTGGAGGAGGCGCGCGCGCTGGGCATCCCCATCGAGAAGCAGATGGAATGGTGCAAGCAGGGCAACGCGGGCAAGGCACAGCGCGATTACATGTACGCGCGGCTGGCGGCGCACATCATCACGACAAAGAAGCCGAACTTCCTCGCGCTGCATCTGGTGAGTCTCGACTCATTCGAGCATGCCACGGGCAGGCAGACGGCGGAGGCGTATTGGGCGGCGAACGATTCTGACAACCGCATTAATGATCTCGTGCGCGCGGTCGATGAGGCGGGCATCACGGACAAGACTACCTTCGTCATCACCACCGATCACGGCTTCATCACCTACACGAAGATCATCAATCCAAACGTGCTGCTGCGCAAAGACGGCCTGGTGAAGAGCGTGCTCGGCAAAAATGTCGCACCGGGATCGAAGGTGTTCGCCATGGCGGAGGGCGGCTCTTGTTTCGTCTATGTGCTCGACACGGCAAATCGCGCCGCGATTCTCAAAGACATCACGCCCAAGCTCGCCGCGATGGAGGGCGTGGAAAGCATCGTGGAGGCAAAAGACTTCATGGCGAAGACGGGCCACCGCACGGCTGACGAGGACCCGCGTGAGCCGGATTTATTTCTGTCTGCCAAGGATGGCTACAGTTTTGGTGACTCGCTCGCGGATCAAAACGAGATCACGCCGACTGACTCGCCCAAAGGCGCGCACGGCCACCTTCACACGCACCCGCACATGGACGGTTGTTTTGTCATCTCCGGCGCCGGTGTGGTGAAAGGCGCTACCATTGAGAAAGTGAGCAACCTCGATGTGGCGCCGACGATGGCGAAACTGCTGGGGCTGGAGATGAAGAACGTGGATGGCCGTGTGCTTGATGAGGCCATCAAACCGTAGCAGCCGACGTAAGGAGGCTCACTTTCAAATCGCACGCGAATCCGCAACCAGCCGACTCTATGAAAATAGAGCCTCGTCACCTCGGCTGCTACGGGTGGGCGCTGCGCGCTACTTTCCGGAGGCTGGTGGGGTGATGTCAGGGATCACTCCGACGGTCGTGGCGTTTGCGTTGCCGAGATACTTCTTCGCGAGCGTTTCGATGTCGGGTTTCTGGATGCCTTTGAAGTCGTCGATGAGCGAGCGTGACCATTCGAGGCGCTCGGGGTGCTCTTGCGCGCAGCGGAGGACGTTTTGCAGCCAGTAGCGGTTGTCGCGGCGCATCTGGATGAGCTGCTCCATCGTGGGTTTTTTGGCGCGCTCGAATTCGTCTTCGGTGATCTTTCCGGTGGCAAGAGTGTTGGCAATCTCGACGACGAGCTTCGACAAGGTGGCGGCTTGCTCGGGCTTGCACTCGACCATGGCTGTCATGTAGCCGTAGCCTTTAAAGGTGTCATTCGCGACGTGGTAGCAGGCGGGGCTGTAGCTCTCTCCGAGTTCCTCACGCACTTTGATGCGCAGGCGGTCATCGAGCACGGAACCGAGGAGGATGAGGCGGCGCGTGCGCTGGATGTCGCTCATGTCATCGGTGGGCCAGTAAATGGCGGCGACGGCCTTCGGTATTTCGGTGCTGAAGCGGAACTCTTTGTTCTTGGGTTCCTTGGGGAATGCGACGGCGCGCTCGGCGGTGTAGGCGGGCTTGGTTGCTGCGCGTTTGGGCAAGGCACCGATGGTTTTGGAAACAGCGGTGATCGCGACATCGACATCGACATCGCCGACGATACTGACTTCGAGGTAGCTCTCGGCGAGTGGTTTGGCGAGCCACTGTTTCATGTCGGCGGTGGTGATGCTTTCAAGGTCTGTGCGCTCGGGGAAGCCGAAGCGGGGGTCGTCGCTGTGCATGAAGGCGGAGACTTTGTCGGTCATCACGCCGCTGGAGGTGTGAGCGAGGCTGGTGTAGATCGCGTCGATGTTTTTGCGCAGCTCGCGCTCGGCTTCCTCGCGATAGCCGGGCGCGGTGAGGTAGGCGGCGAGGAGCTGCATCTGCGCGTCGAGATCCGTGGGCGTGGTCTTGCCGGCGAGGAGGAAGGACTCGTCGCCGATGGAAAAATCCGTGCCGACGGTTTTGCTGGCGAATATCTGGCGGAGGTCGTCCGCGCTGTGTTTCACGAGGCCGCCCATCTGGAAGGTGCTCTGCGCGAAGGGGATGAGCGCGGCTTTGTCTTTGGGTGTGTCGAGCTTTCCGCCGCCGAAGCCGACCATGACGCTGACGGCATTTTTCTGGAACGGGGTTTTCTTCACGTTGAGGCGCACGTTGTTTTCAAAGGTGACTTGCGTGATCTCGAGGTCTTTGACTTCCTCGCGCTTGGCGATTCTCCCGGCGGGGCCGAAGGCGGTGTAGGCGAACACAGCGCTCTGCTCATTGGCGGGTGCTTTCACGGGCTTGGCGGCGCTCTCTTTATAAACGGCGAGGATGGCGGCGGGCGCGTCGCCTTCGAGTTTGAGATTGCCGCCGACGAAGAGGTTGATGTCCTTGGAGTCCCAGCTCTTGCGGAAGGCGGCGAGGCATTCTTCTTTCTTGAGCGTGGCAAGCGTGCTCTCGACGCGCGGGAGGTCGTCGGCGGGATGCGTGAAGACTTTCTTGCCGGCGATGATGGTGACGATCTGGCTGGAGAGCATTTTGGAATTGCGTGTGCTGGCTTGCTCGGCGCGGAGGCGCGCGCTCTTCAGCGCGCTGGCTTTGGCTTCCTCAAACTCAGCGTCAGTGAAGCCGTGCTCGAGCGCGCGGCGCAGCTCCTGCTCGATGAGCGCAAGCCCCGCCTTCCAGGTTTCAGGTTTGCATTGCGCTTGCACGCCATTGCTCTCGACGAACTCGAACATGTCGA
>JANPIW010000127.1:0-1930 GCA_031425215.1 Verrucomicrobiaceae bacterium | reverse complement strand
CCAGCGCGTTTGCACCGGTGAGCGTGACTTCAAAATCCGGCTGCTCCGTGCCGATCTCCAGCGCATAGACATGCGCCTCCCCGCCTTTGCCAAACTGATCAGCGATGACGGCTTGAAAAACACCATCCGTCGCCGCGGTGAAATTCGCCAGCGGATCGGGTGATTCACCCTGATCGTCATTGCTTGCGATCATTTTTCCATCCGCGCCCTCGATGCGCAGCGTGGCATCGAGCGGCAAGCCCAGCGCTTTGGAGCGAATGCGAACTGCAAGCCGCTCCCCTTTCTTTGCTGTGAACGAGAATCGGTCCACATCACCAGACGTGGCAATGACTCCAGCCGCGACACCCGGCTGCGTCATCGGCGTGGCAGCGGCCGCGCTGTTGTTTGGCTCCTTCTCGATCACTGGCGCGGCGGGTGACACGAGCACCTGCACAGGCGAGAGAAAACCAACAGGCGGCATGATCTCCTGGATGCCTCTGCCTGTGACGAGCTGCGCGCCGTCGATCTCAAACTGCTTCTCCTTGGCCGTGAGATTGTGACCCCGCAGTTCGAGCTTGGATTTCCCGCTCGTCGTCACCACTGGCGGAAACGCATGAGTGACCGCCGCTCCCGTAGTGATTGTCAGCCGATAAACAGCCGTCGCGCCGCCGGTGAACTGTGTGCTCGACTGCGGTGGATGGAGAAAGCCGGAAATCTGCACGGTGTACTTTCCCGCAGCTGCGGCCTTCCACGTCAGCACCGGATCGAGACTGCGTCCATCATGCGCGGTGGCGATGCGTGTGCCGGATGCGTCGAGAAGATTCAGCACCGCATCGACGGGCGAGCCGAGCGCGTAGCACTCGGCGGACGCGACGATGGTGGCGCCAGCCTCGGCCTCGAAGGTGAAGCCGTCCACGTCACCGCTCTTGTCGAGCCGGCCATTCACACACAGCGGCAATGCGCCGCATTTTTGTCCGGCGGCGATGTCATCATTCGGCTCCACCTCAGCCAGCTCAGGCGCGGTGCCGATGCTGAACCAGCGCGGCTGTGAAGCGCCCTCCGCATTGAAAGAGCGGATCATATGTAGCCCCAACGGCGCGCGATCCGTGATGATGACACGGGCCTTGTCCTTGCCCGTCGGCAAAAGGAAAACGCCGGGGCAGTCGATCCACACGCCGCCGCTCGCGCCTTCGGGAGATGGCTCCAGTTTCACATCGAAGGTGCCGCCCGCCTGTCCGCCAGCGGGGAGGATGTAACTGAGAGCGGGTGGCTTGGCCGATGCGAGATTCAGAAGAGCCAGCACAGCAAGGAGGAGCGCATAGCGCCTTGGACTGCGGCAGCCTGCTGCCGTTTTCTCCAGCCAGCCTGCTGGCGTCGCAGTCGCTGAAGCTTCTTTTCGGAATATCACTGTTAGAAATTAGACGCCAGCAGGCTGGGTCTGAAAAGCGGCAGCAGGCTGCCGCAGTCCAAGGTGCTCCGCACACATCACGCAAACAATTCCTTGATCGGCTTGCCGCCGTTCACGAGATGCACCGGGCGACCGGTGCTCGTTTGCAGCACTTGATGCGGATCAATGCCCAGCTTCGTGTAGAGCGAGAACGCAAAGTCCTCGGGCGAATAAATGTTCTCCGCCGCGTAGTAGCCCTTGGGATCAGTGGCGCCGATGATTTGTCCGCCGGGCACGCCCGCGCCGGCGAAGAGCACGCTCATCGCGCCAGGCCAGTGATCGCGGCCCGCGTCCTTGTTGACCTTCGGCGTGCGGCCAAACTCGCCGAGGCAGACGACGAGCGTGTTGTCCAACATGCCGCGCTGTTTCAGATCGTTGATCAGTCCGCTGATGCCTTGATCGAGCTTTCCTGCCTGGCCATCCTTGTACGATTTGAAAAGACCACGGTGGCTGTCCCATCCGCCCCAATAGACGACCGAGAACGACACACCCACCTCCGCGAGA
>JANPIW010000126.1:0-4200 GCA_031425215.1 Verrucomicrobiaceae bacterium | reverse complement strand
CCTCGGCAAGCGCGTCGATTACTCCGGCCGCTCCGTCATCGTCATCGGCCCCGACCTCAGCCTGAACCAGTGCGGTCTGCCCAAGAAAATGGCGCTCGTGCTTTTCGAGCCGTTCATCATCCGCCGTCTCAAAGAAATGGGCCTCGTGCACACCGTGCGCAGCGCCAAGAAGATGATCGAACGCCGCACACCCGAAGTGTGGGACATTCTCGACGAAGTCACGAAAGGTCACCCGGTTCTTCTTAACCGCGCCCCGACGCTGCACAGACTCTCGATCCAAGCCTTCGAGCCAAAGCTCATCGAAGGCGAGGCCATCCGCGTTCACCCGCTCGTTTGCACGGCTTACAACGCTGACTTCGACGGTGACCAAATGGCCGTCCACGTCCCGCTCTCCATCGAAGCGCAAATGGAAGCCCGCCTGCTCATGCTCGCGCCGAACAACTTGTTCTCTCCTGCAAGCGGCAAGCCCATCCTCAATCCATCGCAGGACATCCCGCTCGGCATTTTCTATCTCACCTACCTGCGTGAGATGCCGAAGCACGAGGATCCGAAAGCCAAGAAGAGCGGCCACCCTGATCGCCTGCCGATGTTTAGCGAGCCTTCGGAAATCGACTTCGTGCTTAGCGAAGGCGAACTGGAGACGAACGAGAAAATCCGCTTCAAGAACCCGGACTACCGCAACGACAAACGTCCGTATGGCGACAACACCAAGTCCATCATCGAGACCACACCAGGCCGTGTACGCTTCAATGAAATCTGGCCGCCAGCACTCGGCTTCATCAATCAGAACGTCGGCAAGAAACAGCTCTCCGACATCATCTGGCGCTGCTTCCAGACCGCCGGCCACCGCGAGACCGTCGCGGCGCTCGACCGTCTGAAGAGCCTCGGCTTCCGCGAAGCCACACGCTCCGGCTGCTCCATCGGCATCACCGACATGGTCATCCCCGACGCCAAAGGGCAGGGGCTTACCAAGGCGTACAAAGACATCGATGAAGTCGAAAAACAGTACCGCCGCGGTATCATCACCCAGGGTGAGCGCTACCAGAAGATCATCGACATCTGGACGCAGGTCGGTGACGTCGTCGCCGACGAGCTGTTCCGCACCCTCGAATACAACGACGGCAAAAAGCTGCACAACCCGCTCTACGTCATGGTCACCTCCGGCGCGCGCGGCAATCGCACGCAGATCAAGCAGCTCGCCGGCATGCGCGGCCTCATGGCCAAGCCCTCGGGCGAGATCATTGAGCGCCCCATCACCTCAAACTTCCGCGAAGGTCTGAGCGTGCTCGAGTACTTCATCTCCACGCACGGCGCGCGCAAAGGCCTCGCCGACACCGCCCTCAAGACCGCTGACTCCGGCTACATGACGCGCAAGCTCGTCGATGTGTCCCAGGACGTCATCATTCACGAGGACGACTGCGGCACCGTCAATGGTCTCACACTCTCACCCATTTATCAGGGCGACGAGGAAGTGGTCGATCTCAAGACCCGCATCTATGGCCGCGTCTCATGCGAGACCGTCACCGATCCCGTGGACAAATCCGTCATCATCAGTGTGAACCAGCTCATCGGCGAAAAAGAAGCCGAGCACCTCACCAAGATTGGCGTCGAGAAACTGAAGATCCGCTCCGTGCTCACGTGCGAGAGCAAGCGTGGATGCTGCGCGAAATGCTACGGCCTCCATCTCGGCACCAGCCGCATGGCCAAGCTCGGGGAGGCTGTCGGCATCATCGCCGCGCAGTCCATCGGCGAACCCGGCACGCAGCTCACCATGCGTACCTTCCACGTCGGCGGCGCCGCTGTTTCTCACTTCAAACAGCCCTTCATCATCACCAAGCACGCAGGCACCATTCGTTTCAACGACATGCGCAACGTGCAGACTCCCGAAGGCACCTGGGTCGCCCTCACCAAGAACGGCACCATCAGCATCCACGATGACGATGGCCGCGAGCTTGAGAGCCACAAGATCATCGTCGGCGCCGTCATCGCGAAAGCCGCCGGGCAGACCGTCAAAAAAGGCGAGCAGTTCGTCACCTGGGACGCTTACAACGTGCCGATCATCACCGAGAAAGCCGGCAAGATCGAGTTCCGCGACATGATCAGCGGCATCACGTTTGTGAAGGAAACCAACGCCTCCACCGGCAACGACGAGTTCGTCATTATCGAGCACAAGGAAGACCTGCACCCGCAGATCGTCATCGTCGATCCAAAGACCAAGGAAATCCTCGCCAGCTACACCGTCCCCTCCGGCGCTCACCTTGCCGTGAAAAACAACGAGAAGATCGAAGCCGGCACCACGCTCGCCAAGACACCGCGCAAAGCCAGCAAGACCAAGGACATCACCGGTGGTCTTCCCCGCGTGGCCGAGCTGTTCGAAGCCCGCAAGCCCAAGGACGCCTGCGAAATCGCCCGAATCGACGGCAACGTCGAGATCGGCGGCCTCGTCCGTGGCAAACGCCGCGTGACATTGACCGATCCCAAGACCGGCCAGGAAGAAGAGCATCTCATCCCGCGCAACAAACACATCCTTGTCTTCAACGGCGATCACATCACCAAAGGCGACCAGCTCACCGAAGGCCCCGTCGTCCCACACGACATCCTCGAAATCCTCGGCCCTCAAGCGCTTCAAGAGCATCTCGTCACCGAGGTGCAGGAAGTGTACCGCGCCCAGGGCGTGGAGATCAACGACAAGCACGTTGAAATCATCATCCGCCAGATGCTCCGCAAAGTGAAAGTCACCGACCCCGGCGACACCGATTTCCTCTGGGGCGACCAAGTGGACCGCACCGAGTTCGAGAAGGAAAACAACCGCGTCTCCGAGCAAGGCGGCAAACCCGCCGAAGCCGAACCCGTGCTCCTCGGCATCACCAAAGCCTCGCTCGAAACCGAATCCTTCATCTCCGCCGCCAGCTTCCAAGACACCACCCGAGTGCTCACAGAAGCAGCCACCTTGGCGAAGAGCGATTACCTCCGCGGCTTCAAAGAGAACGTCATCATGGGTCACCTCATCCCCGCCGGCACCGGCTTCATCACGAACCGCAATTTCGAGATCGAAGAAACAGAGCCCGCCCTTTTTGCCGCACCCGTGCGCAACAAAGAAGACGAAAACGCCATCGCCGTCGGCGAATAGATCACACGGAATGCTGACAACTCGTCGGCGCTCCACAAAGCCCGCCCGAGCGAAAGCTTTGGCGGGTTTTTTGTTCCGCAATACAGCCACCAAGGTTGAGGCGTTCTTCATCAGCCCGCTAGGCATCACCACGCAACTTTCCCAGAAGCATGACGACGACTCGCTCTCGATCCTACACGTCCACGCCGGAGCGAAAGAAAGTGCTGACGGAGGTGCCGAAGATGTTGAAAACATTTTTGTAGAAAATCCATGTGCCAAAAAACTGAAATGCCTGCCCATTTGTCAAGCAGTTGCCTGACCCGAATGGCACTTACTTAAGCCCACTTTCTGACCCGTTTGCCGTGGCGATCGCCTCGAAAAATGAGTCCATCGACCCCGTTAAGTAAGTGCCATTCTTGCCTGACCCCTTTCCCCGCTTGATGCCGGCTTTGCCGCGTGCTGAGGCAATAACCGCTCTCCGCCAGACTTTCCGCCGGCTTGCGGCTCTCATCGCCGCGCGCCGTTTTGATTTTGCCCCACCTCAGAAGAACTCCCTTGACCTCTCGGGCACTTCCCGGTTACAACCACAGCATGTCTCCCGCACGCATCCGTCTCCCCGCTCCCGGCACGGCTCTCCTGCTGATCATCCTGCCGCTGCTCACCTCATGCGGGCAGAAGGAAGCCATCGAAAGGGAGACGGCGCTCATCAATGAGCAGCACGAGGAGAAGCGCATGGAGCTGGAGACCCTCCAGCATCGCATCAACACCGAGACTGAGAAAACACGCGGAGCCAGACCGGAAGGCCATGGCATCTCCACCAAAATGTCCGCGCTCGAAAAACAAAAGGCCGCCATCGAGGAATCCCTCGAACGCATCCGCGTCATCGAAAAGACAGCCACGGAGAAAGCAGCCCAGGCGCGGGCCGAACTCAAAAGCTACCGCGACACGCATCGCGCCACTCAACCCTAACCCCATACCACATCATGGAAGGCCGCGTCATCGCCCTGCTCTCAGTCTTCGCTCTCATCGTCATCAGCGCCTCGGCCGTGATATTCACCCTGCGCATGGACGAGGCGAAGCTCGACCTCGTC
>JANPIW010000125.1:0-8161 GCA_031425215.1 Verrucomicrobiaceae bacterium | reverse complement strand
TCAACACATTCTTTTCTCATTCTGGGGGTCAAAAAAAACCCCCACAAACCAACCCCGCATTCCCCCCAACACACTGGGAATTCGAAGTCTTCGCCGACGGCACCAGCAATCCCTGGGGCTGCGATTACGATGCCGCGGGCAACTTCTTCGTCAGCGCCTGCGTCATCGATCACTTCTTCCACATGGCACCCGGCGGCATCTACGTCCGCCAGGGCGGAGCGCCGGAGAATCCATACGCGTATGAGCAGCTGCCCAGCATCGTGAAGCACAAACACTTCCGCGCCGCCTATGCCGGCGTGCAGATTTATCAAGGCGGCCGCTATCCCGCCGACACGCACGGCCACGCCTTTATTGGCAACATCCACGACAACGCCATCCACGAGGAAGTGCTCACCCCCGTCGGCGCCACCTTCAAATGCGAGCCGCGTCGCGACTTCCTCCGTGCGAATGACGGCTGGTTCCGCCCCGTCAGCACCCAGACCGGCCCCGACGGTTTTCTTTGGATCATGGACTGGTGTGACAAGTATCCCTGCTACCAAAACGCCAAAGCCAACCCTGAAGGCGTTGATCGCGACCGCGGAAGAATTTGGCGGGTGGTGCATCTCGGGGATGCCGTTGCCCAAACCGGGGATTTGCCTCAGCGACAGAGTTTGGTCCGTGACGGACAAGACTCTGTCCGTGAGGGACAAGACTCTGTCCGTGACGGACTGAGTCTTGTCGCACAGGATAAGACTCTGTCAGTGGCGGACCAAACTCTGTCAGTGACGGACAAGACTCTGTCAGCGGCGGACAAGACTCTTTCAGTGGCGGACAAGACTCTGTCAGCGGCGGACAAGACTCTTTCAGTGGCGGACAAGACTCTGTCAGCGGCGGACAAGACTCTGTCAGCGGCGGACAAGACTTTGTCAGAGGCGGGCAAGACTCTGTCGATGCCGAAAGATGGCGCTTTCTTCATAAAAACCACAATGAAACAGCCATTTCAAGACCATTCCCGCCCCGAAACGGCCCTAAACCTGAAAAAGCTCCCCACCGCCGATCTGGTGAAGTTGCTGGAGCACGACAACAACTGGATGCGCCGGATGGCGAGGCGGATGTTGGTGGAGAAAAGGGATGTCGAGGTCACAAAACGGGAAATCGCCAAGCTCCCCGAAACCGTGCCACAAGGAATCAAACTGGAATGTCTGTTCACGCTTCATGGCATAGGAGCGGTTGATGGTCCGCTGCTTGATAAACTTGCCTCAAATCCTGACCCTGCAGTTCGGACTTGGTCTGCGAGGCTCACCGGGGAGACTTGGCGTGACATGGTCATACAACCAGCCAAACCCGAATTGCTGAGCCAACCCGTGAACGGTTGGATGGCCAACGGCGAATCGTTTGAAGCTGCAAGAAGACGTCTAGGGAGGCTCGCGCGAGATCAAGCTTTGCCAACAAGACATGGAGTTGCTGTTGCTTTGAGGCAGTTGTCCGCCGGATGCCTGACCGTCAACCGCCTTACCATCCTGGCGGGCAACTCTCGATACGGTGTGCCAATCATCAATGATATTTTCAGCGTGCTGGCTGCGGATGATTGGGTTGAGGGCGGGCCTCCACCGAACATCGATCCAGTCAACCCCAATGCCTTTCCTCCTGGAAAAGTGGTAAAAAGAGAGCCTGGAGACGCGGTGCTGGCATTTGCAGCATGGCAGTCGATTCAGCCCGTGGTGGAGCAACCCGGAGGAGGTCGCTCGTTGTTTATGCCGATCAACCGAGGGTCCGATAATCCCGTGACAAGAGCCTGCTCGCCAAAGGCTTTCAGGCAGGCGGGTGAACGCGGGGATGCCAAGTTCCTGGGGCAAGTGGTCGGCTCGTTGTCCTCGTTGTTTGTGCCGCACGATTACTTGGAAGGCTGTCTCAACGGACTCATCAAAGGACAAGAGGCCAAGATTGTGAAACCGGACATCGAGCTTGAACCCATCCTCGCGAAGTGGATAGGCTCAAACCATGGCGGTGTTCGAGCGAGCGCAGAGAAGCTTGCGATCATGTGGGGTGATCCAAGAGGGGAGGAATTGCTGCGGCACATTGTGCTCGACCAAGGCAACGCGGAGGACAAGCGCATTGAAGCACTGAAAATGGCGCGCCGTGTGTCTCCCGCTCTTTTGAAGGATGCCTTGTACAGAATCTTGTATGAAGAACTGGACGGTCCGCAGGGACTGGTGCTGGAGGCCATTCGATTGTTGCCTGATCTGCGTGGCGACAGCAATCCTGTTTCTTGGGCCGTGGATCATTGGAAGACGTTCTCGCCAATTCAACGCACTGCCGTTGCCGAGGCGATTCTCACACGCCCAGAGTGGTCGGCCAAACTTCTTGATGCCGTGGAGGACAAGTCTATCAGCCCTTCAACTCTGCCCATGACTGTTGCGCGAAGCTTTGCGAGATCAAAAGACGTCAACGTCAAAACTCGCGCCGAAAAGCTTCTCGGCGTCTTCCGTGAGTCGAACGACGACACGAAGAAGCTCATCGCCACGAAGCGCGCGGTTTGTGTCACGGGCGAACCCGACATCGCGAACGGGAAGATTCTTTTCACCGCGACTTGCGGCGTGTGCCATCCCTTCCATGGCGGAGGGCAGCAGGTGGGGCCGGATTTGATCGGCAGCGGGCGCAGCAATCTCGACGCGCTGCTCACCAACGTGATCGATCCCAATCAAATCATCGGCAACGGCTACGAGGCCATCACGGTGAACACAAAAGACAACCGCGTGATCAGCGGTCGCATGGTGGAGGACACGCCCTCGCATGTGAAGCTGCTCTCCATCGGCGGCGCGCAGACTGTGTTGCCGCGCGATCAGATCGCGAAGCTGGAGAACACCAAGCAATCGCTCATGCCGCAAGGCTTTGGCGCGCTGCCCGACAAGGAGTTCCGCGACATGATCTGGTACATCCTCGCCCCGCCCGAGGAAGGCCCGCTCACCAAAGAAAAACGCGCCGCGCTCAGCCAGAGCATCGACATCACCACCGCGCCGCCCGCGAAACCCAAAGGCACAAACTGGCGTGCCATCGACTGGGAAAGCATCTCGCTTTGGAACCCTGCGTGGAAAGTAAGCGCCCCCGACTTTGAGCGCACGCCGGTGAAGCTCGCGGAGTATCACGGCAAGACGAACGTGCTCATGGTGCATCCGTTCCCTGATCAGAAAACGCCCGCGAGCTTTGAGAGGAAGATGAAGATCGAGCCGGGCAAAACTAAACTACGTTTCAGTGCGGCTGCGGATGATCGCGGGGATTGGCGGGTCAAGGTTTTGGTCAACGGTCAAGGGGTCAAGGAGCAGACCGTGGATCACGAGAAGCCGCGCTGGAAGGAAGTGGAGATCGACCTCGCGAAATGGGTCGGCCAGGAAGTGACGATCCGCCTGGAGTCACATCCGACCGGCTGGGCCTGGGAGTTCGCATATTGGAACGCGGTGCGCATCGAGTGACCATTTTTCAGCGCGGACTCAAGAACTAAGTTTCCAGCATCACCGCCGTTTACCCCTCCCGCTTTTCCGTCATTCGTCATTTGTCATTCTGCATTGGTCATTCCCTCGCCATGCCCATCGAAACCCTCACTTACGAAACCTCTCAGTTCCTCCAGGGCATGATCGCGAATGATCACGCGATGCTGCGGCGGCTCGGGGAGGCGTTTGATCTCAAGGTCACGAGCCGCGACGCGTGGGTGCGGCTCGAAGGTGAGGAGCGCGGCATCCACTCGGCGCGCGAGGTGATGACGCAGCTCGAAAAAGTGCGGCGGCAGGGCGGCGAGGTTTCGCCCGCGATGTTTCATCTCGTCATCGAGAGCGTGCGCGACACGCGAGGCGACGAGCCTGCGGGCGAGATCATGAATTTGAAACTGCTCGGCTCCCCACGCCGTCCGCCCGTGCTGGCGAAGACGCGAGGACAGATCGAGTACCTCGAGTCGATGCGGAAACACGAGGTCGTCTTCGGCATCGGTCCTGCAGGCACGGGCAAAACGTACCTCGCGATGGCGCAGGGCCTTCAGTTGCTGCGCGAGAAAACCGTGAGCCGTCTCGTGCTCACGCGTCCGGCGGTCGAGGCAGGCGAGGCGCTTGGATTTCTACCGGGCGATTTGAAGGAGAAAATCTTCCCCTACCTGCGCCCGCTCTACGACGCGCTGTATGAGATGATCGACACGGAGGAGGCGGAGAAGCTCATCGAGCGCGGTTTCATCGAAATCGCTCCGCTGGCCTACATGCGCGGTCGCACGCTGAAGAACGCCTTCATCATCCTCGACGAGGCGCAAAACACCACGAGCGAGCAGATGCTCATGTTTCTCACCCGTCTCGGCGAGGGCAGCCGCTGCGTCGTCACGGGCGATCCGAGCCAGGTCGATCTGCGTCGCGGCGTGCGCTCCGGTCTTGCCGATGCGGTCGATGTGCTGCGTGATGTCGAGGGCGTGAAGTTCACCCGCTTCGTGGCAAAGGACATCGTGCGCTTGGCCGTCGTGCAGCGCATCGTCGAGGCCTACGAGAGCCATCGTCACGCGCCTGCGGCAGCGAGCGACAAGGCGAAGAATCCAATGCCCGCGAGCTGACTCCAGCTCTCGGACCGGTACCGCTATTTCACGGCCGGTTCCTTGGTGGAGATGTCCTGGCCCTTGACCGATCCGGTCATCACCGCCCATTCTCCCAGCTTGTCTTTGTAAATCCGGGCCTCACGCACCCTGCGCACCACCTGGGTTTCGTTTGAGTGAAAGTTTCGCACAGTGAAATCCACCACGGCAGGCGTGACCATGCCGCCTTCTGGAAAACCCTCCACCTGCACCTCCTGCGCCGTTGCCTTGTAAGCCTTGCCCATCTTCAGTTCGCCCAGCGTCAGCGTGCTCTTCGGGTTGGTCGCGGTCGGCTCCTTGTCCCACGAGCTTTTCATCACCTTCTCCACGATCTCCCGCGTGGGCGTGTCCTCTTCGGCTCGCGTGCATTGCGTGCCTCCGAGCAAAAGAATGGAAACGCAGGCGATGGCACGGATGAGGGAGGGTGTTTGATTCACGCCCTCATAACGTCCCCGCGCATCAAGTTGGCCGCGTCAATTTCAACACCGCGAATAAAAAACCAGCGAGGAAGATGACGTCCCTCCGTCGTCAGAGATCTTGATGAGACACGGGTTGGCGTTGCTCTCGTCAATCCCGTCGTAGGCCACCTCGTATTTCTTCAGCATGGAGCGGAAGTCATCTTGGAACGAATAGGATTCTGGCACCATCTTCTTCTTTGCATCTTACTTTAATTTCCTCGGGATGAGAAACGCCGCAATGGCGAGGCCAGCGGCAGCAGTTGCCGCAGCGCTGGCAGAGGAAGCGCATCACGGGTTGAGTGTTGAGTGGCTCGTGGGGCAAAAAGAAGATCACTTCTTCAAACGCATCGACTCCGCCACGTTGCGCGCGGCGGCTTCGTTCTTTGCATCGCCTTGCTCGGAGCAGCGGATGATGAGCACGAGGCGGTCGCCATCCACATTGTTCTCGCGGGCGAAATCTACGATGATGTTCACCGGCACACCTTGGAACGTGGCTGTGTAGGTCACGACACGCAGTCCCACGCCGTCGCGGATGACATCGTGCTCGGTGTTGGTCTCTTCGAGATCGCCGAGGCCGGGGAAGTGCGGGGCGAGACGCTTCGCCATGTTTTCCTGGATGGCGTCCCACGGGCCGTCGGGCGCGTCCTTCGGGCCGGCCACGGGTGTGATGACGACACGCGCGGTGCCATCAGGATTCACGGAGGTGATGACATCACCCTTCATCACCGTGGTCCAGCCAGGGGCGAATTTCAGTGCTATGCCGCCGACGGCGGTTCCGGCGGGCGCGGGCTTGGCATCATTCAGCAAGACGGCGATGGCGGCCAGAATGTCCGCGGCGATCTTGCGACCCTGCGGCACGCGAGGGCCTTTGGCATCAGCGGGCATGTCGATGGGCTTTTCCAATCCTGGAGGCGGCGCGCCATCGGGGATCACGTTGCCGTATTTGTCCATCTTCGGCTTTCCACCGCTGGCGACAGCAGGCGCGGGTTGCGCGGGATCGCGATCGGCAAACAAGGCGCACGCATAAAATTTCTTCGGGTCTTTCTTCGAGCGCGCGAGGCCAAAGCCGCAGGTCTCAAAAACCTGGCCATCTTTGGAAAGGAACGGGCGGTAGTGTGTCTTGCCATTTACCCAGCCGAGCGTGAACTCCCGCGCAGCCGTGCTCTCGTCGTCAAACTCGCCCTCTGCGCAGGCCTCGGCCGCGCCGTTGTCCTTGAAGCCGAAGTGCTTCAGCCGGTCGCCCAGCTCGCGCATGTTGGTGAAATCCTTCCCGCCGATGACGACTGCGTCGTGATCCATCACGTCGTGGCGGCCCATGTGATCCGCCAGCCATTGCGCGCTCTGGTTGATTTGCGCGTCGAGCCGCATCGCGGGCAGGCCGCGCATTGCGCGCAGGTCATTCAGGGTTTTGATGAAGCGTTGTTGCGCAGCATCTGCCGCGTCGGCGATGGGTGTGAGCAAGCTCGAGGTCAGCAGTGCGAGGCAGAGGAATGGATGTACTGTCAATTTCATGATGGGATGGGGTGGGAAAGATTGCATTGGAGAAAACAAATTTCGGCTTCAAAACGGGCTTCATTGATTTTCTACACCGCCAGCAAACACAGTGAGAAAAACTTAGAGGTGGAACTCCAGCCTCTGGAGGTGGAATTTCAGTTCCCGGAGATGAAAATCCTGTCTTTGGAGGTGGAACTCCAACTCTTGGAGGCGTACCTCCAAAGCCGTCAAGGGATCGTGACAGGTCTGGAGGCGCACCTCCGAAGACTTAAAAGGATCGCGACAGTTCTGGAGGAGCGCCTCCAGACTCAGGAGGTGCGCCTCCAAGGAGCACCGCGAGACTCCGGCGGAAGCGGAGGCACGCCTCCCGTCTCGAAACCATCACCTCCCGGCACGGCCACGCATCGCGGACGGACACGACGGCTCTCCCCTGCTCTGGACGGCCGAATGAGCAGAGGCGGCAAACAACCCCAGGCTTTGATGAGACACGCCTTTGGCGTTGAGTTTGGGGAGATGCGTAATGAGTTGAGCAGTGTTGCCCTTCCAGATGTCGATGAGTGCCATGCTCGAGAGCATGTACAAGGGGCGCCAAGGGTCGAGTCTTTAGAGGTCCGCTCGGAGGATGCAGATGGCTTTATACGATTCTTCACAGCGTTCTCGCATCCAGAAACAGTAGGGACATGCAACTCACACTCACGGGTCCCATCGAGACATTCATCCAGCGCCAGATCGCCCAAGGCTACAAGGACGGCGAGGAAGTCACTCGGCAGGCACTTCTGCGCTGGATGGCTGAGGAGTCGGACACACCGCCGCATATTCAGGCAAGGCTCGATGATGCAGTCCCCGGAGATCGCTCAAGCATCGACCGCATCATCGCCGCAGCATGATGCCATCTCGATCTGATGAGAGCGAGTTGTGTTCTGCGACTTGCAGGCGATCTACCGCCGCATCTGGTCGGATGACGAGCCTGTTGCTCGGCGATTCCTTGATGCAGCATAAGCATACGACACTTTCGAGTTCCTCGCGGACGTGCCCGCCCCGATCTTCGGTCATGGCGTGTGCAGGGCTTTCGCAACCACCTCGTCTTTTATCGTCCGATCAGGGGACGTGTCCAAATCTGGCGTGTCCTGCATGGTTCTCGCGACCTCCATCAACACTTGAAGTGATGAAGCGGGATACCGTCAGGCAGTGCTTTGATTCACTCCGCCACGCACGGCTGCGTCCATGCCTGCTCGATCTGGCCTTCCCAGCTCGGATTCGGATGCGGCTTGGATGAGGTGATGGTGGCACGCACGAAAAGCTCCTGGCCGGTCATTTGATACTCAGGCTCGGCGCTCTCACTCTTTGCAAGGAGCTTGCCGACATCGGCGGAGTACTCGATGCGCACAGGGCTGCCGTCTTTGGGATCGGCGGGCACTTCCTTCACGGCGCGGTTGTAATCGCGCGGTGTGCCACGGAACTCGGTGGTGTAGGTCACGCCTGGCTCGGCTTTGATTTTCAGGCGGAGTTTTTTTGCGGCTTTGTCGAAGCTCACGTCTTCGAGCGTGACACCACTGGAGCAGTAGAAATCGCCTCGCTGCATGGCGCGGATGAGCGTGTCGTTGTCCAGCTTCTCAGCGCGCACCATGAC
>JANPIW010000124.1:0-1918 GCA_031425215.1 Verrucomicrobiaceae bacterium | reverse complement strand
CTATCATGCCCGCTGTCGAAACGCCAGTAACACCTGCGGCGCCGCCGCCGACGCCCGTTTATGGCCGCCGCGTCAAAGACGATCGCGAAAAATTGACCGGCGACAGTCGCGTAATCCTGCTGATCGAAGACGACGAATCCTTCGCCCATATCCTGGCCGACCTGGCCCGCGAGATGAGCTTTCAATGCCTCATCGCCACCACCGCCGAAGAGGGACAGACGCTCGCCGCGCAGTACACGCCGAGCGCGATCGTGCTCGACATGGGTCTGCCCGATCGGTCGGGCCTGTCGGTGCTCGACAAGCTCAAACGCGACAGCCGCACGCGGCACATTCCGGTCCACGTCGTCTCGGGCAACGACTACGCCAAGACGGCGATGTCGCTTGGCGCGGTCGGCTACATGCTCAAGCCCGTAAAACGCGAACAGCTGGCCGAGGCGTTCGAGCGGCTGGAGACGAAGTTCACCCAGAAGATGCGTCGCGTCCTATTGGTCGAGGACGACGACGTGCAGCTCGACGCCATGCGAAGACTGCTCGGCACGCGCGACGTCCAGACCGTCGGCGTCTCCACCGCGGCCGAGTGCCTCGAGAAGCTGAAAGAAAACACGTTCGACTGCATGGTGCTCGACCTGAGCCTGCCTGATGCGTCCGGGCACTCCCTTCTCCAGACACTCAGCGCGGAGGAGCGCTATGCTTTCCCTCCGGTCATCGTCTACACGGGCCGCGAGCTCAGCAGCGAGGAAGAGCAGCAGCTCCGACGCTATTCGAAATCCATCATCATCAAAGGCGCGAAGTCGCCTGAACGTCTGCTGGATGAGGTCACGCTGTTCCTTCACCAGGTCGTTGCCGAACTTCCTCTCGAGAAGCAGAAGATCCTGGAAAAGTCTCCCAATAGAGACGCCGCACTCGAAGGCCGGAACATCCTCGTCGCCGAAGACGATGTGCGCAATATTTTCGCCCTGACCAGCCTGCTGGAGGGCCGTGGTGTGAAGCTCCAGATCACCCGCAATGGCCGTGAAGCCATTGCCGCCCTGGAAGCGAACAGCCCGCCCATCGACCTCGTCCTCATGGACATCATGATGCCGGAGATGGATGGAATGACGGCCATGCGCGAGATTCGAAAGCGCCCTGAGTGGAGAAAGCTGCCGATCATCGCCCTGACGGCGAAGGCCATGAAGGACGACCAGCAAAAGTGTCTGGAAGCAGGTGCCAATGACTATCTGGCCAAGCCGCTGGACGTCGAAAAACTACTCTCCCTCATCCGGGTCTGGATGCCCCGATGAACAACACTGCCGCCGAACTCGAAGCCGTGGAGCTACGCCTGCTCCTGACGGCGATTCACGAAAAATCCCAGTACGATTTTCGCGACTATTCGCCTGCCTCCTTGAAGCGCCGCCTTCTGCAGGCCAAGGATCATTTTCAGTGCCAGAGCCTCTCAGAGCTGCAGCACCGGGTACTGCACGACCCTGGCATCATTCCAAAACTCCTGCCCTATCTCACCGTGCAGGTTAGCGAGCTTTTCCGCGACCCTTCGTATTTCCTGACACTGCGCCATGAAGTGCTCCCGCATTTGCGGACCTATCCATCCTTGAAGGTGTGGGTCGCAGGATGCAGTGCGGGAGAAGAGCTTTATTCGCTCGCCATTCTTTTCCGGGAGGAAGGACTTGAAGGCCGCACGATCTTCTATGCCACGGACATCAACACCGATGCGCTCAAAAAGGCCGAGGCCGGCATCTATGAGATTGATCGACTGGCGCTGTTCTCCGAGAACTATCGTCGAGCCGGCGGCAAGACATCGCTCGCTGACTATTACACAGCGGCTTACGGACGTGCCCGGTTTGATCCGAGTCTGCGGAAACACACCGTGTTCTCCGACCACAGCCTGGTTTCAGACTCTGTCTTTGCGGAGGTGCAGCTCACT
>JANPIW010000123.1:0-3376 GCA_031425215.1 Verrucomicrobiaceae bacterium | reverse complement strand
GGTGTGGAGGTCCGACTGCAGGCCCGCCATCACCGGCAAAGTCGTGAGCGCCGAGACACTCGTGGCGGCGGCGGGACTGGCGGCGTGAGCTTTTGCTCACGCGAGAATCGCCCTGATCGGTGATCCCCAATCCTGCTCAAGTCGCTGACGGCCTGGCAGCATCATGCGGTGATTCAATCCAAGCTGATGCAGCACCGTCGCGTGGATGTCGGTGACGTAGTGGCGGTCCTCCACCGCGTGAAATCCCAACGCATCCGTCGCGCCATGCACCACGCCGCCTTTCACTCCGCCGCCAGCCATCCAGCAGGTGAAGCCATGCGGATGATGATCGCGTCCCGTGCCCATCGTGGTGCCGCGAAATTCCGCGCCCGGTGTGCGGCCAAACTCCGTGCCCCACACCACGAGCGTCTCGTCGAGCATTCCGCGCTGTTTCAAATCGCGCAGCAAACCAGCGACGGGCTGATCGACCTCGGCAGCCAGCGGCGGCATTCCCTTGGCGATGTTTGCGTGATTGTCCCAACGGCCCGCGCCGCCGTTGTAGCCGTGGAAGAGCTGCACAAAGCGCACCCCGCGCTCCACCATGCGCCGCGCGGCGAGACACTGCGATCCAAACGTTGCGCACTCTTTGCGCTCGATGCCGTACATTTTGCGGATGTGCTCCGGCTCCGTCGTGATGTCCATCACCTCGGGCACCGCCGTCTGCATGAGGAAGGCCAGCTCGTAGCTCTTGATGCGCGCCTGGAGGTCCGCGTCGTGGGGGTAGTCGATGCCAGCGATGTGATTGAGCTGCCCCAGCAGCGTGAGTGCCTCGCGCTGCTCGCGGGCCGTGATCTTCGGATCCGCCGGATGCACATACGAGAGGGGATTCTTCGGATCGACATTCAGCCGCACACCGCCGTGCTCCGGCCCGAGATACGAGCTGCCAAATGTGAACGACCGCCCGCAGCAGTCCGCGCTCGGCTCACCCAGCACGACGAACTCCGGCAGGTTCGCGTTCATCGTTCCCAGCCCATAGCTAGCCCACGCGCCGATGGTCGGATGCCCTGTGTCGCCGATTTTGCGCCCCGTGTGAAAGGTGAGCTGAGCGCCGTGGTTGTTGTCGATCGTCCACATCGACCGCACAAACGCGATGTCATCCACGCAGCCGCCGATGTGCGGAAAAAGATTGCTCACCTCGATGCCGCTCTGCCCGCGCTTTTTCGATCCCGCGATGAGCGGGAAGATTTTCTTGAACACCTCCCGCTTTTCTTTCCCCGGCTCCGCCAGGATTTTGTTGATGCGATCCTGATCCGCCGCGTCGCGATACGGCGTGTCGTCGATGGATTTGCCGCCGTACTTCGTCAGCTCCGGCTTCGGATCAAAGCTCTCCATGTGGCTCACGCCGCCGATGAGAAAAATCCAGATCACCGACTTCGCGCGTGGCTCGTGATTGGCCAGCCCCAGCGCTCCTTTGATCTCCGTGCTTGATGCCGCGTGAGCCGCGCCATCGCGGAACATCATCGCATTCAGCGCCACACCCGTGAACCCCATGCCCGTGTCGAGCAGGAATTGCCGCCGCGTGCGACCGCAGCCGGTGAGGGGTGATGCGTGGGCCATGAGGCTAAGTCATACGCCAGCCACCAACGCTGACTTGCGCTGGGGTGACGCACGGGGACTCATCGTTTCTTGCCCTTCGCCCTCTTCCTTGCCGCGGGCTTCTGCACCGAGTGCTCGGCAGCAGCGTAAAGGTCGGCGAGGCAGTGCCATTTCTCATGCGCGGGCGGCTTTGTAGTGAGCTTGATCTTGTCGCGCGTGAAGTAGCGCAGGCCCACTGTCGCGCCCTTCGGATTTGGAAAACGCGAAATTCGTGGCTCCAGCTCCTCACGCAGCGATCTGGCCGAGCGCGCCGCTCCCCATTTACATTCGCCGAGGTCGATCCATTTGTCCTTCCGCAGCCCGACCACATCGATCTGCGTTTCCTTGTCCCAAAACTCGCCGATCTCAAAAGCGGCGCTCACACCCTCGCTTTCGTAAAGCCACGGCAACGACTCCCGGCACAGCCTCTCGAAGGCGTGTCCGAAAAACGCGTCAAGCTGCGGCGTGACCAGAGTGGCGACGGCCTTGCGCGCACCCAGCACGGCGATGCGTCCGAGGTTCGGGAACACAAAGTGAAACCAGAACCGCAGCAGCGGATCGCCCACGCGGTAGCGCGTCTGTCTTTTCGACGCGGGTGTGCCATTGAGCGGGTGGCGCCGCTGCACATAGCCCAGCTCCATGAGCGTGGTGAGATAGAAATGCAGGGTGCGGTCACCGATGCCCGTCGCGGAGGAAATCTCCGAGTTTGCCGAGCTGCCGTTGGAGAGCGCCATGAGGATGCTGTGATAGTTCGCCACCTCGCGCAGCTCCTCGCGCAGCAAAAACTCCGGCTCGCGCTGGAGCGAGCCACGATCGTCAAAGATCACGTCGGCGATGTTTTGCTCGATGGACTTCCGCTCGGAGAAGCAGCGCAGATAAAACGGGATGCCGCCGCAGATGAAATAGGCGCGCGCCCGGTCCGCCATCGAGTAATGCGGATGAAACAGCGCCGACTCGGCAAAGCTGAACGGGCGCAGCAGAATCTGCGCGCTGCGTCTGCCGAAGAGCGGACTCTTCCGCCCCAGCACCTCGCGCTCCATGAATCCAATATAAGAGCCGCACAGGATCAGCATCACGCCGCCCTTCTGCCAGCGCCGGTCCCAGCACTCCTGCAGGATCGAAGGCAGCTCCGGGCTGGACTCTACCGTCCATTGAAACTCATCCAGCGCGATGATCAGTTTTCCCGGCCCCTTCCACCGCTCCTCCACGACACGGATCGCGTCGCCCCAGTTTCGCGGCACATGCAGCGCCAGCACGCTGTCATCCAGCGCCTCCCCGGCCGCTTGCATGAAATCCACGAGCAGCAGCTCGCGCGCCACCTGCTTGCCCACATGATAAATGGCGCGCTTGCCCTCGAGAAAGCGCAGGATGAGCTGGCTCTTGCCCACCCGCCGCCGTCCATAGACCGGCACAAAGGCCCCGCGCTCGCCGGCCAGCAACTGCTCCAGCAGTTCCAGCTCGCGGAACCTGCCGAAGAACTCCTCCTCGATCTGCATCTCAATTGGCATGATGGGAGTTTCTATTCATGGCCTGACTTGTCAAGTCGTGACTTGAATACATTCCACCCAGGCAATTCCGTTATTCATGCGCTGCGCGCGCTCATGCGCGACGAGCACAAGAAGGGCCGTTCGGAACCGCGCGCGGACATGATCCACCCTCAATTTTTGACCTTGTGTCGCACGACATTTTTTTATTCAAGCCGTGACTAGTCAAGTCGTGACTTGAATACACGCAGCCACCGCTGCCGCCCGTCATTGCTTGT
>JANPIW010000122.1:0-5752 GCA_031425215.1 Verrucomicrobiaceae bacterium | reverse complement strand
ATTTATTGCCCGCGCCTGTTCTATTACCAGTGGGTGGAGAATTTGTTCGAGGAGAACGCGGACACGGTGGCGGGGAGTCATGTGCATCGGAATGTGGACAAGGCGAGTTCCTTTGATGACGACAAGAAGGCGGCGCTGGCGGAGGGGCTGCCTCAGTGTGATGCGGACATTCCTGTCCGCATGGATGAAGGGAAAGCAGGCCATGAAGGGAAAGCAGACAAGAATGTCCGCTCCACTTGCAACCTGGCGGAGCCAAAAATTTTGTTGATGAAGCGGATCGTTCGTCATCAGCCTGCCACTGCTCTCCCGCTCTGATCCCTGCCCGTGAGGACTGCGCTCGATCTCGCCGGGTGGGTCCGCCTTCTGTTCGTGGTTCAACGGAATCGTCACGGCTCCGCGTGGCGAAGTAGTCCCGGTGTCTTCATCGTGCCTTAACGTGAGTGGTGGTTTGATGCGGGAACATCAAGCTATGAAAACATTCTTCGTCACCTCTCTCGCCGCGCTCGCATGGGCGGGCCTTGCTTTCGCTGATCCGCAGATGACGTCGTGGATGACGATGTCCTCGACCAAGTATGCGCGGGTTTATACGAGTGATGCCGCGAAGCTCGCGGGCACGTCGGTGGCGACCTGGACGAACGGGCGGGTGGCGCAGAGTCTGCCGACGTATGTGGGGGTGCAGGAGATCGCGCACTCGGCGGGCTGGGTGTACATCAAGACGAGCGGTCTGGGCGCGCATGTCATGGGTCCGTGGTACAACAACACTGCCCGCACGCAGGCATTTCCGAATCTGCCGGTGAATCAAAAGGCGGTCTGGCGGTTCCCACGAACGGTGACGACTCCGGCATCGAAGCCGCGAGTGGGTCTGGGTGTGATCGGTTATTTTGTGGACGGGGTGGCGGTGTTTGACGGGCGTGACGGTCAGGCGTGGAATGGCACGGCGGAGGGCATGGGTGGCAATGGTTCGTGGGAGCGCGACGCGTGGATCAATGAGGGCGTGACCTTTGATCCGGCGTACGCGCATCAGCAGCCGCAGGGAACCTATCACTATCACGCCAGCCCTGTGGCGCTGCGCCACGCGCTGGGTGATCATGTGGATTTCAATGCGACGACGAAGACGTACACGGAGTCCGCGGCAGCGGCGACGGCGCACTCTCCCATCCTCGGCTGGCTGGCTGACGGCTCGCCGGTGTATGGCCCGTTTGGCTACAGCAATGCGTCGAGCGCGGGCAGCGGTGTGCGCCGGATGATCAGCGGCTACCAACTGCGCAACGGATCCAACGGCACCGACAATCTAACCGTGACGGGTCGCTCCGCGATCCCGGCGTGGGCGGCGCGCGCAGGCTTTGCGGCGCGGACCGGCCCGGCGGTGAGCGCGGTTTATCCGCTGGGTCGTTACATGCAGGACAATGCGTATCTCGGCGATCTGGGCCGGACGCTAGGGGTGGACTTTGATCTCGACGAGCACAACGGGCGCGTCTGTGTCACGCCGGAGTTTCCCGCCGGTGTGTATGCTTACTTCATCAGCATCGAGGCCAATGGAACGCCCAAGTTCCCTTACATCGTCGGTCGTACCTATCATGGCACGCCGACGGGCGGCGGCGTGACCTCCATCACGGAGGCGGTGACGACGGATTTCAAAGGCGGTCCGAAGCGCGCGACGGATGGACAAGTGACCAACGCGAGCGCAGGCGCGGGAAATGTGACGCTGACATGGAACAGCGTGGAGGGCGGGACTTACACGGTGGAGCAGAGCAGCGATCAGGCGGCGTGGACGACGCTGGCCACGGCAAAGACGGCGGCGGCCAATGCGATCCAGACCACGATCACGCAGGCGAGCACCTCAATCGCGAATTTTTACCGTGCGGTGCGCACCGCGCTGGCGAGCTATGATCCGGTGGTGACAACCCCGGGGGCTGCGTACTACAGCTACGCGAACTACTACCTCTCCGCGATCCAGCCTTATGGTCTCGGGCTGGCTTACTATTACTACTACGCCGGGCTTGGCCTGTATCTCGACTTCCTGGACAGCGGCGACCAGGCATCGGCGAATTATTATCTCCACGCTTACACCGCGCTGTACTATTACCACGCCTATACGGCACAAGGATCAACGGGTCTGGCGCATTACTGGTACTATTACGAGCTGGCTCTGGCGGCCTACCACTGGTACAACCTCAAGGGTGACACGACCACGGCCACAGCCTGGCTGAACTATTACGCCTACTACGCGAGCTACTACTACAGCTACTACGGTGGCGGTTGAGCGGGCGGGAGTCGGAAAGCGATGAGCCAAGTATAATGGAGCCACGACTTTTTTGTGACGCATTGATCTTTGCCAAAGGTGCGGTGTGTGTGAATGAGAAACTTTAATCTTTGAATCAACATGATGTTTGGAATCGCCGAAGAATGCGCCCCTGAACCGTCCGCCGACCACGCGGAAGACGCTTCGCTGTGCGGCGCGCTCTGCCGCGCGCATTGGTCGCGGCTGTTTCTCCTCGCGCGGCGGAGCGGGTGCGAGGTGCATGATGCGGAGGACGCGGTGCAGGAGATGTTTGAGAAACTGGTGCGGCGCGGGCTGCTCGCTGCGCTTGCGCGCCAGCCTGCCGAGACGCAGTCGGCGCATCTCGCCGTGCGCATGAGATGCCATCTGATGAATCGCTGGCGCGACGGCCGCCGCCTGCAGCGCGGGGGCGCGGTGGTGATCGTGCCGCTCGTGAGCGATGACGGCTGTGTCGTCGATGTGCCGGACACACGAGCGGAGGATGCGCGCGGCAGCGCGACTGACATACACCGGAAGCTGCGTGCTCTCGCGCGGCTGCGCATGGAAATGAAACCGCAAAACTGGTCGCGCCTCGCGCCCTGGCTGATGCCTGCGGATGATGGCGGCACCCGGCAGACCAGCGGTGCAACGCGCGTGGCGCTGCACCGCGCGCGCCGCAGGCTGCGTGAGCTGATGCTGGCAGCCGCGCTGGTTTGCTGCGCGTCTGCGCTGCCGCTCATCGCGCATGAAGGGCAGGGGGGACATGCTGCCGCTCCTACGGCAGCAGCGAGCGTGACGATCACCATCGAAGGCGATGAGCGCGTCATCCGCGCCAACGGCATCCCTGATCACCAGCCGGGCGCGTTTCCACGAAAAGGAAATCCCAACCGCATCTCGCCGCAGAGTCACAACTTTCGCGTGACGACAAAGCCGCAGGCCGGGGCGCAGCCGGTGTCGGCGCAGCGCGGCTGGTTTGGCGTGGCGCTCAATGGCGTGCCCTTCGAGGCGGGCACGGCGGAGTTTTGGAGCCAGGAATGGAGATACGAGGCCATCGGCGGCACGATGAATCTGGGCCTCGATGAGCATCTCGCGCATGTGCAGCCCACGGGTGCTTACCACTACCACGGTCTGCCTGCCGGCCTCGTCGCCGCGCGTGGTGGCGATGACAAAACGATGCTGCTCATCGGCTGGGCGGC
This sequence comes from Verrucomicrobiaceae bacterium, assembly GCA_031425215.1. Taxonomy (GTDB): domain Bacteria; phylum Verrucomicrobiota; class Verrucomicrobiia; order Verrucomicrobiales; family Verrucomicrobiaceae; genus JANPIW01. The sequence continues at coordinate 2,296 of JANPIW010000122.1, read as the reverse complement.
GGATGGATTCCCGATCTACACGAGCCGCGCTCACGCTGATGCGAAGGATGCGACGAGCGCGCTGAAGCCGATGCGCCCGAGCTACAAGCTCCGGCCCGGCATGCGCCCGCCACCACCGCACGGGCCGGGTGGGGCGCACAACGGCGCGTTCACGGCAGATTACGAGTTTGTGGCTGGCAGCGGCGATCTTGATGAGTGCAACGGACGCACCGGCGTGACGCCTGAGTTTCCGCAGGGCACTTATTATTACTGCCTCACCGCTGAGTTTCCCTTCGCACCTCGCATGTGGCGCGGGACGCCGGATGCGAGTTTCATGAAGCGCGGGCCTCCGCGTCGTCGCTGAGATTCCTCAACGCAAATACATGAACTCATTGGCCGCCATCAAACTCTGGCAGAAGAGGATGAGGCCGGCGCGCGCGTCGTCTGCGTAAGCGATGAATGACTCGGCGCGCGTGATCTCGTTCTCTGTCGGAGGCCTGCCATAGGCGAGCATGTAAGCCTGCGTGATGCGCGCGCGTGTGTTCGCGGCATCGTGCTCGAGCCGGGATGCGAGGCGTGCGGCGGCGTCCATGGCCACGGGGGAGTTGAGCATGATGAGCGCTTGGGGCGCGATGACGGTCGAGTTCCGGCTGCCCGTGGGCATGGTGGGATCGGGATAATCAAACTGCTCCAGCATGTCGTAGAGATGATTGCGGATGATGGGCAGGTAGAGGGCGCGACGCGGGCTTTCGTACTTGGTGCGATCAGTGGAGGTGTGGTTGAAAACAAACTCCTTGTTGCGCAGCGGGATGGTCTTGCCGCCGATGTCCGTGCTGAGCCAGCCGCTGACGGAGAGCAGCGCGTCGCGAATCTCCTCGGCTTCGAGTCTGCGGATGCTGAAACGGGAGAGGAGACGGTTCTCGGGGTCGAGGGAAGACGATGAGACGGTGAGACTATGAGACGCGGAGACTTCTGATGCGGCCGCTTGTCCAGCATTGCTGCTTCTCATAGTCTCATAGTCTCCGCGTCTCACAGTCTCGGAGCTTTGCTGATACACGCTCGACTTCATGATCATGCGGTGCAGTTCCTTCACACTCCATCCGCTTTCGACGAAGCGGCGTGCGAGGTAGTCGAGCAGCTCGGGGTGGGATGGTTTGTCGCCGAGGAGGCCGAAGTTGTCGGTGGAGGTGACGATGCCTTTGCCGAAATGCCAGCGCCAGGCGCGGTTCACAAACACACGGGCGGTGAGCGGATGCTCGGCACTGGCCATCCAGCGGGCGAGTTCGAGGCGTCCGCTTTGTTTGGCGGGAAGAATGGGTTTTGCGAGCGAGGCGTTCATCACTTCGGGGTAGCCGCGAGCGACGGGCTTGCCGAGCGTGAGATGGCTGCCGCGAATGTGAACGGGCAATGTTTTCAAAACCGCGCCCTCGCTCACGCTCATCACAGCGGGCGGATCGGGCGTTTTGTCATCGAGCGCCATGACGGCGTCGTTCATCTCCTTCACCTTGGCCAGCATGGCCTCGTCGAAAGCATCCGCGTCTTTGTCGGGGATGGCGAGGAATCCGGCGATGTCATTGAGCGCATCGTACGCGGCGGCGAGGTGCGGGTCTGCGGGCCGGGATCGTGCCACGGTTGCCGCCGCGGCCTTCGCCGCGGTGTTTCGTTTTGCGAGCGCGCCCTTTGCGGCCACCTGCGGGATTGGCTCGGGCTTTGTGGTTTGCGAAGCGGCGGCGGCTGCAGCAAACAACGCCGCATAGTGTGCGCGCACCTCGCTACCGCGATTGGCGCGCACTAGCTCGTGCCATTTGGTGAAGACGGGATGCTCCTGGTTTTTCTCCAGGTACTGGCGGCAGGTGAGAAGGTAGCGCGGGCGCAGTTTGTGAGAGGCGGCGAGCGATTTCACCTCCGAGAAGTCGGCCTGCATGGTGAGCGACGCGGCGGCGGCGAGGTAATCGGCAGCGTGGTCTTGCAGCTCCTTTTTCAAGTCAGCGCGCGCCTTCGTCGCAAAGCCTTTCACCTCGGCCGACTTTGCCGCCACGGTCTTCGCGTGCGCGGCTTGCGCGGCGATCTGCTCGGGCGTGGCGAGGGAGTGCTCATACCAGTGCTTGATCGCACCGGTGCGTTTGTCTCCGAGGCTTTTGGTGCTCTTGAAGATGGCGGCCAGGGCGTAATAGTCGTCGGTCTTCACCGGATCAAACTTGTGATCATGACAGCGCGCGCAACCGAGAGTCATGCCCAAGAAGGCTTTGCCTGTGGTGTCGATCTGCTCGTCGATGATGTCCATGACGAGCTTCTCCATGTCCGGCTCCGCCAGCAC
>JANPIW010000121.1:0-5143 GCA_031425215.1 Verrucomicrobiaceae bacterium | reverse complement strand
GAACGCGGCCTCCTTTTATATGAAGTGTGCTCCCAGCTTCACGCTGCAGGCTGCTGGGCGTGGCACCTGGCACCGGCGATGGCAGGCGTGATTCCCGAGTCAAAGTGTTCCGGTGCAGCAATCGGCCCAGGTCTTCGTATTCAGGCGTTCCATGCAGGCCCAGGCCCCGAGATGCCATCCCCTTGGAATGAGTACGGCGAGTGGGTTGCTGATTGAGCAGCATTGAGACGGGTGTCTTGAGAGTCTTGTTGTGTTTCATGATGCGGTTCCTTTCTTTGTTTTCGCGATCCCTAGCTCCAGAGCGAGCCGATCGAGGCCGGCTTCGGACACCCGGACGCTGCCGCGGCAAATCATCTGGGTTAATTTCTTCGAGCCGTCATGCTGGGTGGCGTAGTAAAACACGCCTTTAGGCTGGTCCCACGGCGCGCTTCTAATGCCGATTAATCCTCCGATGCCGGCAAATAAGGCGCGCCTCTTCATGACCGGCCTCCTTTCGCTGCTGCTTCTTCAGCAAGCTTGGCCAGGAAAGGCTGGCGGGCTTTGGGAAAGAGCACCTCACGCAGCCACTCGGTGCGCAGCGGCGGCAGGCCGTGCCGCCTCATCCGGCGCATGGCAGCCAGCACGGCCTTGCGCCGCGTCGGGGTCAGCTCCTCTTTCGGAATGAACTGCTGGCCGAAGGGCGCCCCCACGATGATGTGCCCCAGCAGCAGCCCGCAGTCCCACACCTCAACGCATGACTGCAGCTCCTTGCGCAGCTGGACGTGCAGAGCCTCACTCATGACCGGCCCTCCCGCACTGGCAGTTTCTCGATGCGCCGGCACAGCAGGCGGCTTACCCGGCGGCCAGTGAGCACATGCGTCAGGTGCATGTGATGCACCGCCAGAAAATCCGCCGCCGTGCGGTAGCTCCAGCCCTTGCGGGAGAGCGCCTCTCGCGCGCCACGCACCTCGGGCAACAGGTCCTCAAGCGTGAACAGCGCACAGTCGCGGACGCCTGCCGCATGCCGGTGTTTTAGTTTGTGAGTGGTGTGCTTTCGCGTTAGCATGGTCGGATATAATCAGACTTTTCCGACCATGCAAACTGAAATTCCGTCTTTTTCCGACTTTGGTGCGCGAACCGATGCTCTCGCGGCTCACTTGGGTGTGACTTTGGATTCCCTGCCGACGAAATTAGGAATCTCCCGTGACATGCTCTTTGGTTATCGGCGGGGTCGTTATCCCATCACAGCGAAGGCTGCATTGAAGCTCGCAAGCGCAGAGCGTGAAGCAGGCCTGTCTGTCAGTCCCACTGCTGTGAGTCAAGCGGCGCCGGTGCTCGACGACCTTCGTCTGTGCATTCAGAAGGCGCAGTCTGCCGAGAGTCTGATTTCCGATCTGAAACGGAGTCTGGAAAAGCTGATAAAAAAGTTGTGATTGTGTTGCTATCGCGTAAGCAATTCAGCATGAAGAAGAAGCGCGAAACCGACGTTTCCAAAATGAGTGATGACGCGCTTAATTCTAGGAGCGCACGCCAGCTAGCGGCGTCCCGGAACACAAAAAATTCTAAGGCTGTGAGAGAGCAAAACCTGCAGGCAGGGCTCGCGGCACTAGAAGAATCCGAGCGCAGGATCATGGAGCGTGGTTGAACCGCATTCCGGTGCTTCATTCCCGTCGTCCAACTCAGTTGGATCACGGGAGGATTCCCCGTCTGCCGACGTTGTCGGTTCACGGGAAGATTCCCCGATTGCCGACAGCATCGGCCATCGGGAAAAACGAAAACCGATGCCATCGGCTTTCGTTTGAGAGGTGCCATGAAAACACTCCTCACGCTTCTCCTCACCATCCCGCTGCTCGCGGCGGCGCAAATCAGGCCGATCACGATGCTGGACCAGATCAAAGCGGAGCTGCCCATCGGTCTCGCGCTTCGCAAAGGAAAACACTGGCAGCCCCAGGCCGTGGCACTGGCGAATGCGACGCTCAAAGAAACCGTCATCGGCAGGCCGGTGGCGATGACGCTCAAATTCAATCGCATCGACGCGCCGGGCAATACCTCGCGCGGCCCGGCCATCGTCGGCCACGTGGAGGGACCCTTCATGCAGGTGAACGGCATCCGCGTTGAGCTGCGCATCCATGTCTATTTCGAGAGCACCCAGCTCAACCGCCTCGCTTCATTTAGCGGGCGGCAGGACCTCCGCTTCCACGGCAAGATTGCCCGCGCGGATTTCTCGGACAACGGTGGTGTGCTGAACCTCGACTTTGTGGAGGCGAGGGCGGGTGAGCCTGACCCTCCGGAGCCGCCCGCAACGCGTAGCGTGGCGGAAGCCGCCATGCCAGCAGGCCCATTCGCCGCGCGCGTGCGCATCTTGAGCGCCATCTACGGCAGCGGTGGAAGGACAGTGGATGTGACCGCGCGAGTCCGGGAACACGTCGAAGTGAAGAGGCAAATGTTTTCCGTCACACCTGAGTCCCTCGGGGCTGATCCTGCGCCCGGCCAGCAGAAAAATGTGACCATCAAGTACTTGAAGGATGGCAAGAGCCGTGAGCAGCACCGGACGCACACGGAAAATATCTTATGGGAAGGCTTCTACGCGCCACAGGATGCAGAGGAATTGAGCACCTGGCTGCTCACCGTGAAATGGAAAGGCCCGCAAGGCGAGGAGTTCACTTTTGGCAAAGACGGCCGCTTGCGCTCCAAGACTTACTACCCCGCATGGCGCGCCGTCGCCCAGAACAAAATCTTTCTCGATTGGGGCGGCGGTACTGCTTTCGAGGCGCACTTCGACTGGAAGTGGAGCAGCTTCACCGAGCAGGGCGGCATGCGGAACAAGTTCACGCGCATTGATTAGTGCAGGCACGTCATCTCGAAGCACTGGCGCGCAAGCTCATAAAGTTCAGGCTCTCGCGTCGCAATTAGCAAGCCGCGCTGTGTTTTTTCTAGCCGCCGCCGCCGCGCATCCACGAGGCATAGCCAGCCTTCCGCCTGGAGCTGCTGCCAGAGCCAGGACGGTCCGGCGCACTTTCCATAGCCCGCAATAGTTGAACACACGTCGTGAGCTACGAGCATTCTGGGCGGGCTGGGTTTGAGCAGGCTCCATTCCGTTTCGAGCGGGCACCATTCGTGGTTTCCATCAATGAAGACGAAATCGAAAGAACCCTTGGTGCGAAGACAGGTGAAGGAATCCATTTCATGAACCACACAGTTATTGGCGTCGCTTATCACGGCTCGGAAGGTGTCGCGGATTTTAACATCGCAGAAATGAGCGCTTCCCACGGTCCCTTTACGCGCCGCGTCGGCAAATGCGATGGAACTCACACCGTCAAAACAGCCGATCTCCAATGCACGTTCCCATTTCCCGCGTGCGAGAAGCTCGGTAAGTAAAGCAACGTGCCTCACATCGATGGCCTGGCCAATGTCGTACACCTCAGGCGGCGGGAGACTCATCGCCATCACGCCTGCGAAGAGGAACCGCGGAATGCACTGAAGACGCTGATCATTGCTCAGACCCGTAAAATGCGCAAGAAAATCGCCCGGCTGCCAAGGTTCCGCAGCATCGCTGTGGCACTCCATGGGGACAGAGTTTAACACCCGCCGCGGCCGGATCGCGATGTGGGAGATGCCGATTTCCCGGCTCACGTCCCACATGGCCGTCTGGTCCCAATAGGGTTTGTTTTCGTACTGGATTTTTTCACTCGCGCGTCGCAGCAGGTCGGTGGCCGCATCGCCTTGGATCATGACAAAATTTCCCATTGAGAAATAGTGCGGCACGTCCGGTTCGCGCGCGGCGCGGAAAACGTCACGGCTCACAGTCAGAGGCGCGCCTGGGACGCCAAGGTCATCGGCGCTGATCATTGGGTTTGTGATAACCACGTCAGCATCGAGCCAGACCACACGCTCGTACTCGGTCAAAGCATCGGAGACAATGCGTAATTTCTGCCATGAAGGATGAGAGCAAGGCCGCCATTCCGTGTTGCACTTGTACGCGTAACCGTGGCGTGCCGCCCATGCTTGCTTGCACCCAGACGTGCGGCGACCGACGCGGGCCATGTTTTGATCGTATCCTGTCAACACTAATGTCGTTTGACTCATGGCTGACTGCTAGCGCGCCCCGGCCTGATCTGAGCGGCGCGAACCGCCAGTTGCACCGCCGCAACTGGCTCGCGCTGGCGGGACAGCATCGCGCCCCAGCTCATGGTGGTGCATGATCTTTCGAGACGCCCAATGGCACTGCGAATCTGAAAAAGGAGAAGTAGCCCACAGCGGAAAGGCTGGCGACATCATCTATGCTTTTTGCGCGCTCAAAGAGTGGGTGAAAAGGACCCGGATTCTTGCCACCCTGATTCTCACGCCTGATCCAGCCGGGCCAGATTGGATGGGCTGGTCCTTCACGCAGAAAGAAGCATTTACCTGGGCCCCGCTTTTTCAGGCTCAGAGCTGCATCTCAGAAGTTGTGTGGAGTGACTCGGACATCAGGAGCTCCTTGAAGGGGTTCCGTCACTGGCACCACGACTTCGCATCGCTAGCCGCAATGCACGCGGCCACCTTGGGCCTGTGCGATGATTTGTCATTCATGGTGGATCCTTGGCTTGATGTTCCGAATATAAGACGAGAGGCGATGGTGGTTTTTTCCCGAAGCCATCGCTACCACAACCGTCGCGACATTTTCCCATGGCGGGAACTGGCGCTAAATTTTCGCGAGAATGCGGTCTTCATCGGTTCGGACTCCGAGTACCGTGACTTCACCGAGCGCGCGCAATGTGTAATCCGGCGCATAGACTGCCGGGATCTTTTAGAAGTTGCTCAAGTCATCGCGGCCTGCAACCTGTTCATCGGAAACCAGAGCGCGCCGCTCGCAATCGCCGTGGCTCGGCGCATTCCACGAATTATCGAAGGTTTTATCGAGGTTCCGAACTGTCATTGGGGACAAGAGGAAGCCTTAGAGTGGAAGCCAGGCACGCCGCTCTTGGCGTTGGTGAACGACGGATTGATCGAGCGCCTCATCGAGCACGGCCAACAGTTCCGCGAAGCTCTGCAGGTCAGCTAGTTTGCGACGCGTGGATCAAGAGGGCTTCATCGAGGGGAATGTGCTTTTGGGAAGCAATGGATGGCCGGCGCAAGTACTTGTGAGCCGACTGACGATGAAGGGCCATGAGTTTGTGCGCAACGC
>JANPIW010000120.1:0-2959 GCA_031425215.1 Verrucomicrobiaceae bacterium | reverse complement strand
CTATCATGGCTGCTGCCACTGTTGCCTTCACTGACTTGACTGACATTGCTGTTGCTTGCGGAACTGGTATTGCTGCCTCCCACAGGGGCAGAACTGCCGCTCTCTCCAGCACCCTCAATAGCAGCTCTGTTGTCGTTGCTGTGTGCAAAGCTGGAGGATGATTGTCCTGGTGTGTTGGAGGTGTGCTGTGCCTCAACCAGCAGTACCTCAGCAACAACCTCGCGATTTACCCCGAGCATCTCGACCACGATCCCGGCGCGAATGGCGTGGGCGGATACGGCGACCTTTATCCGGCGAACAGCGCGAGCATCATCATCACGCAGGGATCGTCGTTCACCGACATGCCGTTTGTGAACGCGGCGCTCACCACCATCGCAGCCTTTGATCCCGATCTGCTCACGGAGCTGATACGGAAACGGCTGCTCATGACCACGGTGCAGGCCGTCATGCGGCAGTCTCTCAAAACAGTGAAGAGCGAGGCGGACTACCTCACGAGCAAGGCGCACCCGGTTGTTTTCGACGGCGCAAATCTCGATGAGGAAAAAATGGTCATCGCCGCGCACTCGATGACGCGCCCTGCCGTGCCGCCGGTGGTGCTGATCCGCGCCGTATCGGAGAGCGATGCAAAACCGGGGCGCGATTTTTTTGAGAAGCCCGCGATCACATCCGAGCGCCTCTCCGACACGCCGCTGAACATCGCGCGCGTCTTCCGTGCGAATGACAGCGAGCACGAGCTGACAGTGGCGACCGCAGGCAGCGGCGACATGATGAACCGCCCGCTCTCATTCAAATGGGTGCTGCTGCAAGGCGATCCCGCGCTGGTGAGCATCCGGCCCGACGACAAAGGCGGAGCGACGATCCGCGTGAAGTGGCACATGCCCATGACCGGCGCGTCTGGCATCCGCAGCCATCGCGTCGATATCGGCGTCTTCGCCAACAACGGCGTGAGCACCTCCGCGCCCGCGTTCATCACCTTTTACATGCTGCCGAACGAGAACCGCTTTTACGATGACAAGGGCCGCGTGAACGAAATCTACTACGAGGCGCCCAACCCCGAGCTGGGCTTGCCGGACACCGACAGCGACATGCGCTGGCTCGATGTGCTGCGCGCTTTTGCGGAGCGCGAGGACAATCTGCGCGGCAAGCTCATCGCCCAGGCATTGCGTGCCGATGCACTCAAAGGCATCGAGAAAATCTGGCTCTCATTTAAACCGCGTCGTGCCGCTCTGGAGCATCTGCAGAAGGACGAGACGAAAAAAGACGACGCGGCGAAAATGAAAACCGCTCTCGAAAAGGACATCGCGGTGGGCATCAGCGGCCCCGCGCCCGATGCGGAAAAGGAAACGCTGCGCCAGATGATCGCGCGAGGCTTCAATCGCATCGCCAACACCGCCGAGCTTTTCCCCACGCTACAACGCGACATCGAAAAGCTCGCCACACAATCGACCGCATCCAACGCGCCCGCCGATCTCGCTGCCAGCGTGAAACGCCTCATCGACCTCGGCATCCTCATCGAGCAGGCAGGCGGCGCGATCTCCACCGTCCACTCCTCTGACAAACTCACCGCCGGCGAGCGCCACCAGCTGCGCTGTCTAAATCTCACGATTCTGAGCCAGGCGCTTTACCCTGACGCGCTCAAGCGCAGCACTGCGCCGCTCTGGGGCGACCCGCGTCTCACCACGCCCAAGGCATGGCGCGACCTCATGCGCTACGACGCGGATGGGAACCCCGCCGGCTGGCTGCGCTATTATAACCGCCGCATGTTCCGCTTTGACGCGGAGGGCCGGTTGCTGCCGGAGGGCAGCGGCAAGCCCGAGCCGATGACTTACTCTGAGGAAAACGGTCGGCTCGTTTTCTCTGCGCCAGTGGAGAAATGAGGGCTGCTGCTGCCGTTCTTTTCGCGCATGAAAACCATCTTCTTCGTCCTTCTTACCGCCATGGCAGCCTTGGCCGTGGAGACGCCAGCCAAGAAACCGAAGCCGGAGTTTCAGTATCAATCCGGCGACATTCGCGTGAGCCTGCCTGGCGCGGACGAGCCGAGGGTGAAAATCTTTGGCACTGAATCCATCAAGGCGGCGGCGAAGTACCTCGACAATGGCGCGACCTGCTGGGTGCGGGAAAAAACCTGCGTAAACTGCCACACCACCGGCCCCTATCTGAGCGAGCGTCCGGCATTGATCTCGCAACTCGGAAGGGCGAACGAGGAGATTCTCGCGGACTTCGTCCAGTTCGTGCCTGCGGAGATAAAACCGGTGAAGGAGACGGAGAAAAACGGCCACCGCCATTACCCTGCCGCATTCACCGGCGTATGGAGATCGCTCGGCCTCGCGGAGTGGGACAAGCATGTGACTGGCAAAACCTCCGAGCACACCGAGCGGTCGATCCGTGACATGTTTGAGCGCCAGTCGGACAGCGGCGCATTTGTGAGCCACGGCGAAGTGGAGATCCCGCACATCACCACCGACTTTGAATTGTCGCTGCAGGCCGCGCGCGCCATCACCAGCGCTCCCGGCTGGCTCGCCTCGCTCAAAGACGAGGCTCTGCTCGCGAAGGTGGCGAAGCTCAAAGCATGGCTCAAGCAGCCCGAACTCAAGAACGACTTCGACCGTGTGCTGCGGCTGCAACTCGCTCATTACCTGCCGGACCTCGTGCCGTCACCCGAACGCGAGAGCGCGCTGTCGCTGCTTTCCTCGAAGCAACACGCCGACGGCGGCTGGTGCGTGCGCGACTTCTCCGCGCTCAAAGACTGGCACTTCGAGATAACGGAGTTCGTGGAGAATCTCATCACCAACCTCCCCGATGCCGCGAAACCTGAGAGCGACGCGTACATGACCGCGCTCGCCATTGTTCTGATGCGCCAAAGCAACATGCCTGCGGGCGACGAGCGTATCCAGCGCGGCCTCGCGTGGCTGAAAAAAGAGCAGCGTGTCTCGGGCCGCTGGTGGATGCACTCGCTCTA
>JANPIW010000119.1:0-6149 GCA_031425215.1 Verrucomicrobiaceae bacterium | reverse complement strand
TCCAGGTGTCGCGCGTGAATGGCGGCTTTGCTACCTGCACCATGGGCCGTTTCTCGAACGGGATGTCCGCCCACTGCACATTCGTCGGATTCCAGATGTGAAACAGCGGCCGCACGGCGTAGCGGAAAAAGCGCGGCGTCTCGTCCTTTGAGAACTCGAGGAAGATGTAGCCCTTCTTCGTGTCATCGCCGGTGATCTGCACGGGATCGCAATAGCCGGGTTCGAGGTCAGCGTCAGGCGTCAACCGCAGCCAGATAGAGACAGTCGCGTTCCAGGACTTGTCGTTGTAGCCCAGCATGTTCACGCCGCTGAACTGCGGGCGCGTGACTCCCTTTTTCGGAAAATGCAAACAGCCTCCGAATTTCCCGCCCGCCTTGTCGAGTTTCACGTCATCGTTGAACTCGCACGGCACGAATCCCTTGCTCTTCTTGATCACGGCCGTCTTTTCGCCCTTGCTGAAATCGGCGTTCAGGCTGGAGTCGAATGATGCGTGGAAGACGAGGGACGATTTGAGAGCGTCTTGGGCGGTTACAGACGAAGCGAGACAGAGGAGTAGAGCGATTGCTTTCATGTTGGTAATACAACGCGCGGCGCGGATTTGTTTGCAGAAAAACCGGCCTCACATTCTTACCGGGTGCGCCGCAGATCAAAACTCTGTCCGAGTCGGTTTGCCGCCGTTCCTGGATGTCAGCTCGATCGAGTCGATTTCCATGGGCTGCTCCTGCATCGGCAGATAAAGGCGCACGATGCCGAGCGGGCCGGTGGCGGGAAGTTCGACAGTGATCTCCTCCCAGCCGCCGCCTTTCAGCGTGAAGTCAGTTCGCTGCTGTTTGCCGCCGACGCCGCCGGGGAGCCAGTCGAAGTGGCTGGCACCGGCTTTTGCTTTAATGCGGAGCTTCGCCGTCGTGGCGCCGCTGTGTTTGCCAGCAGCGAGGCCGAGGAAGGCTGCGTCTCCGATGTCTGTGATGCGCAGGCTGCCATCTTTGACCGACGCTTTGCAGTCACGCGCTTTCCAGCCTTGCAGCGCGGGATCGCCATCGTCCTTGCCCTTGCCCTTGGCGGCTGACTTCGCGGGCGTTTTGGCTTTCGGCTTCTGTTTGCCTTCGAGTTCCGGACGATACTTCGCGGGATCAAAAGCAGGGTTTGGCACGGGGACGACCGCATTCGTGTCGGCGAGAAATTTCTCGATCATCGCATCGAGCTCAGTGACGAGGCCGGTTTTCTGCGCGGCGAGGTTGTTCTTTTCGCCGAGGTCATCGCGGAGATTGAACAGCATGTGACGATGCGCGCCTTTTTCGCCGCCATGAAAAATGCGGATGAGCTTCCAGTCGTCGCGATGCACGGAAACAGCGGGCGGGAGCCAGTCGGGCACGCCGGGATTGTGCGGGAAGTATTGGAAGACAGCCTTGCCGGCGAGTGCATCTCCTTTGAGCGCGGGGAGGACGCTCGTGCCGTCATAGCGCTGACCTTCAGCGGGTTTTAAAGCCAGACCATCGAGCAGCGTCGGGTAGTAGTCTTCACTCTGGATGATCGCGTCACTGCGGCTGCCCGCAGCCGCGACTCCGGGCCACACGATAACGCCGGGCACACGCGTGCCGCCTTCGAACATGGTGGCCTTGCCGCCGCGCAGCGGGCGGTTGCTGGTGGGCGTGGTGCCATCCACTTCGTTGTACATGTTCCCGCCGTTGTCAGCGGTGAAGATGATGATCGTGTTCTCGGCCAGCCTGAGCCGGTCGAGGCCGTCGAGCAGCGTGCCTATGGCGTCATCCATGCTTTGGATCATCGCGGCGTAAGTCGGGCTGCGTTGCGCGTCCTTCGGATCAATGCGTACGCGATGCCTGTCGATGTTCGCCTTCTTCGCATCAAAGGGCGCATGCACGCTGAACATCCAGTAGTTCATGTAAAACGGCTTTGTCTTCTGTTGCTCCATCCACGCCACGGCCTCTGCGGCCATGCGGTCTTCGATGTGCTCGCCCGGCGACTTCTCTTTGAATTTCGCAAACTTCCACGGCGCGACAAAGCTGCCCGCAGGTCCCGGCCCTGGATGATGCGGCAGATCGAAATCAAAACCCTGCTGCAACGGCGAGTATGGCTCCGGCCCGAGATGCCATTTTCCCAAATGCGCCGTCGCATAGCCCGCGTCCTTCAGCGTCTCCGCCAGCGTGCGATACTCCGTTTTCAGTCGCGTCGGCGGATCGGGCTGGATGGCCTTTTGATCCGGCGGGGCCTTCTTCCCGGTCGTCGCTTGCAATACCACCTGTGGCATGTGGCAGTTCGGTGTGGTGATGCCGGTGCGGGCGGGGCTTTGTCCCGTGAGCAACGCTGACCGCGTCGGCGAGCACAGCGGACTCGCTGAATACGCCCGACTGAAAGTCATGCCGCGCTTCGCGAGCCGTTCGAGATTCGGGGTCTGGTAAAAAGTCGTGTTGCCGTAAAGTGTCGTGTCACTCCAGCCGAGGTCATCAGCGAGGATGACGATGACATTCGGCTGTGCCGAGAATGAAGCAGGCGTGATGACAGACAGGCCAAGCGTGACAAGTGACAAGGAGAGCAGTGAGCGGAATGAATTCATGGAATGCAGGCGGCGATAACGTTGCGCCAGCCGATCTGTTGCGAGCATCTAATCTCGCCGCTAGGCCGTGCCCATTCGCATCGTATCCACCCGCGCATGATCCAGCCACACTCCTCCACCTCGCGCCGTCGTTTCATTCAAAGCGCGGCTTCCACCCTCTTCGCCGCGCCATTCATCACCAGCGGACTGCGCGCCGCGTCGCCGAATGGGAAGCTGCGCCACGCAGCGTTTGGCGCATCCGGCATGTCGTGGGCCGACATGTCGAGCATGTCCAAGCATCTTATGTGGGAGCTGGCCGCCGTGTGCGATGTGGACACGCGCAATTTCGCCCGTGTGAAGGAAAAATTCCCAGGTGTGCGCTGTTACCCGGACTACCGCGAGCTGCTCGAAAAAGAAGGCGACAAAATCGACAGCGTGAACGTCTCCACGCCAGACCACATGCACGGTCCCATCGGCCTCGCCGCGCTCGCGAAAGGCAAGCACATGTATGGACAGAAGCCGCTCGCGCAGAATCTTTATGAGTGCCGCCAGCTCATGCTCCGCGCGCGTGAGAAAGGCGTGATGACACAGATGGGCATCCAGGTTTCATCGGAATTCACTGAGCGCCTCGCCGTCGCGCTCATTCAAATGGGCACCATCGGCAAAGTGAAGGAGGCGCACACTTTCTCCCACAAGAAATGGGGCGACATGGAACCCGTGCCCGAAAAGAGCGATCCGATCCCCGAGGGCTTTGACTGGCAAAAATGGCTCGGCCCCGCAGCCGACCGGCCTTTCATCGCCGGCTATTATCATCCGGGAAACTGGCGCAAACGCCGCGACTTCGGCACCGGCACGCTCGGCGACATGGGCTGCCACATGTTCAGCGGCTGGTTCCGCGCGCTCGATCTTGCCGCGCCCATCTCGGTGAAATCACGCGGCCTTGCGCCACCGAACGCAACGAACTGGGCCATCAACGGCCTCGTCGAGTACATCTTCACCGGCACCCAGTACACCGAGGACAAAACCGTGAAGGTGACGTGGTATGACGGCGACAACAAACCACCGGCTGACATCGTCGCCAAGCTCGTGCCACCCGCCGGCGTGAAGCCGCCTCAGATCGACCAAGGCACCATCTACATCGGCACCGAAGGCATCCTCCACGCGCCGCACGGCAGCACGCCGATGCTGTATCCGCGCGAAAAATTCGCCACCTTCAAATACCCCAAGCTCGAACCACGCAACCACTGGGCTGACTACATCGACTGCTGCATCAAGGGCGACAAGAAACCCAGCGCCAACTTCGACTACGCCGGCCCGCTGACCGAAGCCGTGCTCCTCGGCTGCCTCGCCAGCGTGTTCCCGAACGAGACACTCGTATGGGATTCCCCCGGCCTGAAAATCCCGAATTCCGAAGCCGCGAACGCGCTGGTGAAGAGGCAGTATCGTCCGGGGTGGGAGATTGGGTGAGCATTGGCAAAGGAAATCCTTGTGCTCTACATGGCTATCTCCACAAAAAATCGGCGGAAGCTCATTCATAACGAGCGTGAGTTCGTGTGGTGGGTCGGCGAGGACGAAGACGACTACAGTCTGATTCTCCATGTGATCACACACGACAAGAGTTTCGTGGCTCGTTACCTTCTGGCGCAAATAGACGAGGAAAGAGCAATTGTTATATCGGGTCACGACATGCAGAGGAGTACGAAGAGACACAGATACAGTCATTACTTGTGTCCGTGTTTCGATCCGGAGGGCGTTGTCACCCCTAGTAGCGTGGCACGTTTGATAGACTGGTGTGAGTCTGCTTTCGATACACAACTTCCTATTTTAAGTGGTTAAGCCACATCGGGCATTGTCAATACTACCGGTGGTTCACGTTCGGTAACTCGCTGCACCACCGGCTAATTTCTTTCGGGCCTCCGGCTCGGCGATGGCAAGATTTCCTCGACTTCGCGAGTGCAATTTACCTCGTGAGAAACCGTACTTTCAGGGTCATGCAATGGTTATGCCCCAGATTCCAGCTTCGTCTCTACGCGCTCGCGGCGGTGCTGGTGTGCGCTGGCTCTGCATCAGCCACGCCCGCAAACAAAAAGGCGCTGGAGAATCATTTGCTGCATCAGCTGCCAGCGCGGCTGAATGCTTGCACGACCTGCCATCTGCCGTCAGACAGACACGATCCGCAATCCCTTGAGGAGTTTCCGCACAATCAATTCGGTCATCGTCTGAAAGCAGCGCATGGTTTTTCACAAACGAAAGCCACGATCCCCGAGCGCATCGACATCATCGCCACAGAGGACGCTGACGATGATGGCGCCGCCAATCTCGTGGAGCTTCTCCTCGGAACGAACCCCGGCGATGCGAAGGACAAGCCGGTCGCGGCACAAATCGCCCAGGCATCCGACAAGCTCGCGAGCTACGAGAAACACAAACAGCGCTACGTCTGGGATCCATTCAAGCCAGTGAAGCGCCCGTCCGCGCCGGATCTCAAATCTCAAATCACAGATTTCAAATCAACCAATCCGATCGACGCCTTCATCGCAGAGCAGCAGCACTCGCGCGGCATCGTGCCAAACGGCGAGGCTGATCCAGCGACGCTGATCCGCCGTGTTTACGTCGATCTTGTCGGGCTGCTCCCGTCGCCAGAGGAGGTGGATGCGTTTGTGCGCGAGTGCGCGAAAGATAAAGACTATGAGACTATGAGACGCGGAGACGCGGAGAGAAATGCGGAATCGCCCCTCTCCTTGTCTCATAGTCTCCGCGTCTCATCGTTTTCTTACTCCCACCTCATCCAGCGCCTCCTCTCCGACCCACGCCACGCAGAGCGTTGGGGCCGGCACTGGATGGATGTGTGGCGTTATTCGGACTGGGACGGCTACAAGGAAATGATCCGCATTTCACAGCCGCACATCTGGCGCTGGCGTGACTGGATCATTGAGAGCCTCAACTCCAACAAGCCCTACGACCAGATGGTGCGCGAGATGCTCGCCGCAGACGAGATTGCGCCGGGCGATGACGACACGCTGCGCGCCACCGGCTTTCTCGTGCGCAATTTCCAGGCCGACCGCCTCCAGTGGATGGACAACGTGGTCGAGCACACGAGCAAGGCATTCATGGGCCTGACCATGAACTGCGTGAAGTGCCACGACCACAAATACGACCCGCTGCCGCAGGAGGACTACTACCGCATCCGCGCCGTGTTCGAGCCATATAACGTGCGCACCGATCCGCTGCCCGGCACGCTCGACACGATGAAAGCCGGCCTCGCGCGCGCCTACGATCAGAGCCTCTCGCCCGTGACTTTTCTCTTCCAGCGCGGCGACGAGCGCATGCCCGTCAAAGACAAACCCATCACCGCCGGTGTGCCTGCCATCTTTGCCGACAAACTCGCGGTGAAGCCCGTGTCGCTCCCGCTCACGACCAAGCAGCCCGAGAAGCGTGACTATGTGAAGCGCGCGCTCATCGACGAGGCGCGCGCCGCCATTAGCAGCGCAAAAAACAGCGCGGAAGCCGCCGATGTGAAGGCTCTGCGCATCCAAATGAACGAGATGAAACTCACCGCGCTGCAACAGACGCTCAGCGCGGAGGACATGGAGGATCGAGG
>JANPIW010000118.1:0-3504 GCA_031425215.1 Verrucomicrobiaceae bacterium | reverse complement strand
GGTTGGGATGGCTCCAGCAGGCTTCCGGGAACCATTTGATGTCGATGTCGCCCCAGAAGAAGCGGGTGATCAGCGGCATGACCTGTGAGGCGCTTTGCAAAGCGGTGAAGAGATGCGTGGACGATGTCTGCGGATGACGGGCGGCGAGGATGCGCTCGAAGTGGGAGTCGGGCAGCGAGGGATCGTAGGCGAGGCGGCCCCAGAGCATGAAGGAATACCATTGCTTTTCCATCACCAGCGGGCGCTTGCCGGGAGCGGGGTTGCGGTCGAGGAACTCACGGCCCCAGCAATAGCCATCGGGGCCCATGTAGAAGCCGGCGAACTTGTCCGGCGACGGCATGTTGAGGATGTATTCGCGGGCATAGACGGGATCGCCAAAACGGAAGGTGTAGATGTCGTCATTGCGCACAGTGAGCCAGGTGCGGCGACCGGGGGCGATGCCATCGAGCAGCGGCTGGATGAAGGTGGGCTTGGTGATCGAATACATGTGCGCCACGGAGTATTTGAAGCTGAAGTCGAAGGTGCCCGGGTAGTCTTTGAAGGCATCAAGGATCTCGCTCTGTGCGGTCCAGTGAAAGCGATGGATCATGGGGAACTGGCGCTTCGGATCGAGCTTCAAGGCGTCGCGCACGCCTTCGCCGTAAGTTTCCCAGAGCCACTGTTCCTTGAGCTTGGAGTCCATGTCATGCGGCATGCCTTCGCCTGCTGTGATGCCCATGCCGCCTAGCAATGGGTAGGTTTTCACCATCTCACGGACGCTGGCGCGGAAATACTTCTTCGTTTTGTCGTTGCCGACGTCGTTGGTGATGCCGTGTTTGCCATCGGCTCCGAAGGTGAAGACGTTCCAGGTGAAGACATAGAGCGTGATGCCTCGGTCAGCAGCCTGTTGCATGACCCAGCGCCAGAATTCGATCTTTTCGTCCATGGTGATCTTTTTCACGACCTCGTGATTGGCGAGCATCGCGGGGCGGACCATGTCATTGCCGGCCATGCTGAAGGTTTCATCGAGCTTCGCTTTGGTGCGCCAGACATCATCGAGCGCGACCTCGGGGAACTCGGGAATCTTCACCATAGAGGGGAATGGATGCAGGCTCCAAAGCGAGAGCAGGTTGTAGCGATGCCGCGCCATGGCATCGAGGTAGTCGATCCAGAAATCGCGCTCCCAGACCTCAGGGATGTTGGCTTGGGCGGCGTCGGAGCAGTCGGTGTAGCTCGGCGTGCGCAGATCGAGAGGGATGTTGAATTTGATGCCGCGCTTCTCGATGTGCGGTTTATTTTCGGAGCTTTTGAGCGTGTCGAGAGTTCCCAAGCGAATGGCTTCGGCGATGTCGAGGCCGCCATACATCGCGCCAGATGTGTCGGCACCGATCACGCGGATTTTTGTGTCCTCTCGCACGATGCGATAACTCTGCGCTGCGGCTTTTTCGTCCTTTTCGACGGTGATGGAAATGCGCGTCGCCTTTGCTTCATCGCCCAAAGTCATGCCCTTGGCGGCGGCCTCGCGGCGAATTTCCTCGGCGGCGAATTTTCCCGGCCCGGCAGTAGCAGGATCGTAAGCGACATCGATACTCGTTGCCATTGCGGGCAGCGATAGCGCAAGAGTTACGAACGCGGTTGCAAGAGCTGGGAACAGGAGAGGTTTGGGGAGTATTTTCACGTGAATCTATTGAGTGAGTTTGAAACCCGCGAAGATCAGGAGTCGGATGGTCCGCACATGCGGAAAACATGACCATCTAGTTTGTTGCTCACTCGGCACGGCTGGTTCGTTCTGTTTCAAAGCCTGGCAAGTTGTTGTTCGAAATCGCGTACAAAGAAACGCTTCCTGCGTTGAACCACCTCATGGCCCTCAGCCTGCAGGCGTGCGGAGACTGCGGCGATACCGCCCGGATACTTGGGGTTGATCTCACCGCCTGATTTCAGGGTTCTCCAGTAAGGAGTGATCTTCGATTCACCAGCCTCGGATGCCTCGTCCGCGGCATAGGCTGCCATCCAGGCAAAGATGCCTGTAGTGATCGGACACGCGGTGGCCGCATCATGCTGCATGGCGAGAGCCGTGCGCAAATTATCAATGGTCGTCAACGCGCCACGCGGAACTCGTTTCATCAGTGCATCCACCTGACGCGGAGCGGGTATCACCATCATTCCATTTCCGTCTTTCTCTCTGCAAGCCACCAGCTTCGGCAGGTCCTTGTCATCTTGAAGCTTTTCTCTCCAGGTTTTCTTTCCGCGAAGAGGCTTCGCGGCGCTTGGTCTGTCGGTCTTCATTTTGGATTTCATGCTTCGCTGATTGGAAATTGGATCTCCGTGCTCATCCGGTTTTCATGGTCACGGTTTTGATTCGCTACTTCACCTTCAGCATTCCGCGCATGATGATGTGATGGCCGGGGAACGAGCACATATACGGATAGTCGCCGGGTGACGAAGGCGTGGTGAATTCGATGACTTCTTCCTTGCCGTGATCCAACATCTTCGTGTGCCAGATGATGTTCTTGTTGTCGGGGATGAAGCCGTTTTCAAAACCCTTCGCGCCCATCACGAGCGCTTGATTGCCGATCTCATCGACCTTGCCGGGCTGCACGAGCAGGAGGTTGTGCGGCATGAAGTCGGGGTTGGAGAAGGTGAGCTTCACTTTCTTGCCGGGCTTCACGGTGAGTTCCCTCACGTCATACATCATGCGCTCGGGCACGGTGGCGATGCGGATCGTCGTTAGTTCGGGTGTGTCGGACAGGATGCCGGACTTCTCTGCTTTGGCTTCGACATCGCCAGCGATGACGCCGCCGTGCAATGTGCTCTCGACGTTGAACCACAAGTGCTGGATGACATGCGCGGCGCTCCGGGCGTGCGGCTCGGGGGACTTCAAAAGCTGGCCAAGCAGCGCCACGTTGCGGATGTTGTGTTGCGAGCTGAGCCAGAGGGCTTCGAGCAATGGTTGCGCGTTGTCCTTCTTCGTCGCGTCGAACTGCTTCGCCCACGCCGTCGATGCGGCGATGACTTCTTTGGAATCGCGCGCGCTGAGTTCGATGCGTGCGCGCTGGCGGATGCTTGTGACGGGGTGTTTCAAGGCATCGAGCAGCGCGGGGATGGGCTGGCCCGCGATGGCGACAGGCTTCTGCAAATCGCGGCCCGTGGCGGTGATGCGGTAGATGCGACCGTGCGCGTGGTCGCGGTTCGGGTCGCGCACATTATGCTGCATGTGGCCGATGATGACGTTGTGCCAGTCGCTCAGATACAGCGAGCCATCGGGCGCGACGACGACATCAGATGGGCGGAAATTTTTGTCGCCGCTCATGAGGAAGCCGCGCGATTTTTCTTCGATGATGCTGCCATCGGCCTGGGTGACTTTGACGACGAGATCATCGCCCGCCGGCTCGCCCCAGACCGTGCCTTTGTCACCATCGCGTTCGAGATGGTAGTGCTTCACACCGAGAAAGCCGATGACGTTGCAGATCAAGAAATCGTCCTGCATGTCGTCAGGGAAGTGCGTGCTGCTGACGACTTCGCTCG
>JANPIW010000117.1:0-9693 GCA_031425215.1 Verrucomicrobiaceae bacterium | reverse complement strand
AACATCATGGGCGGCGGCGGGAATCCGGCGGGTTGGGCGAGCAACATCTCGATTGATCAGGAGCTAAAAAATTTCCTCCAGAGCCGCACGGAAACGCGGACGCGATTTGGATCGCTGGAGTTTGGCGTGGCGGTTCCGGATCGCGCTGATCCATGGACACGCATGAGCTACGCGGGCGGGAACCAGCCTGTGGCTCCCATTGATGATCCACATCAGGTTTTGAAAAAGCTTTACGGCCAGATGAAGGACAAGGAGAGTCTGGTGAGCATCCTTGATGATGTGAGCGCGGATTTGAAGCGCTTGTCGTCGAAGCTCAGTTCACGCGACAAGGCTCTGCTTGATCAGCACATGACGCTGGTGCGCGGCTTGGAGCAGGATTTGGCAGATGCGGACAAGCAGGGCAAGCTCGCGCACCCCGTGCCGAAGGTCGATCCGAGCATCGAACTGGTAAACGACAACACGCCGGAGATCAGCCGCATCCAGATCGACTTGCTGGTCAATTCGCTGGCCAATGACATGGCGCGCATCGCCACGCTGCAATACATGCGCAGCGTCGGCATGGCGCAGATGCGCTGGCTTGGCATCGAGGAAGGCCACCACTCGCTCTCCCACGATCCCGACGACAAAAAAGAGAGCTACGAGAAGCTGATGAAGATCAATACTTGGTTCGCGGGCGAGTTTGCCTATCTCGCGAAGCGCCTGAGTGAAACCCCCGAGCCTGGCGGTGATGGCAACATGCTCGACAACACGCTGCTCGTGTGGACGAACGAACTCGGCAAAGGAAACAGCCACACGCTGGAGAACATCCCCTACGTCATGGTCGGCGGCGGTTGCGGGTTCAAAATGGGCCGCTCTTTGAAGTTCGACAATGCCGCTCACAACCGCCTTTGGATGAGCGTCGCCCATGCAATGGGCCACGATTTGAAGACCTTCGGCAAAGCCGAGCTGTGCGAGGGCGGAGCGCTGAATCTGGCGTGACACCGCCGCCTCAAAGCGGCTCCAGTCTCAGCGTCAGCGAATCGTAGCCGAGCGTGCGATCAAACTTCGCCTCGTGCTCCACGCGTTCCTGCGCGTCGAGGATGAGGATGCTTTTCACCCGCTCGCAGCAGAGACGCAGCAGCGTGCGGAGGATGAGGCGGGCGTGCGGCGCGCCGAGACAGAGATGCGTGCCGAAGCCGAATGAGAGATGCGGATTGGGTTTGCGATCGAGGCGGACCTCAAGCGGCGCTGGAAAAGCAGCCTCGTCAAAATTGGCCGAAGCCCACGCCAGCGAGATGCGCTCACCCGCTTTGACTCCCACGCCGTTCAAGTCGGTGTCCGCCGGACACACGCGGCCTATGTGCGTGAGCGGCATGAAGACGCGGAAAAACTCCTCACTGGCAAGCGTGATGCGCTTCGTGTCCTCACGCAGATACTCCAGCGACTCGGGATGAGCGGCGAGGTGGCCGAGAGCGCAGGAGATGGTGTGGATGATCGTGTCGCGCCCTCCTGCGAAGGCGAGATTGGCAAAGCCCATCGCCTCCTCGCGGGTGAGCTTGCGTCCGCGATAGGTGGCCTGCGTCAGCGCGCTGAAGAAATCCGCGCCAGGATTCGCCTCGGCCTCGTCGAATTTCTTGTGCAGGTAATCCTCCAGCACCGTGCCTTTTTTGAAGTCCCCGCCGGTGACCTTGAAGACGTGGATGCCCCAGCCTATCCAGGTGTCAGCCTCGGACTCCGGTGTGTTGAGCAGATAGGTGAGGGCGCGCGACTGCACGGGAAGAGCAAACTCATTCACGATCTCGATGGACTCGCGCAACATCGCCTGCGTGATCATGCCGTCGAGCAAGCCCTCGACCTGCGCGATCATCGCGGGTTCTTTCGCGCGCTGGAAAAATGGCTCGGCAATGGCGCGGTACTCAGCGTGCTCGGGCGGATTCACCTCGATGGGGAGCTGACGCATGGAGCGCACATCCTCCTCGGAGGGAATGGGCACGCGAAATGGCGCGTCGGAGCTGAAGGTCTGCCAGTCCTTCGCCGCGCGACGCACATCCTCGTGACGCAGGATCATGGTGATTTTCTCGCCATGAAACGGACATTGAAGGACGCCGGATTCGTTGCGTGCCTCGAGAAAGGGATCGGAGATGGTGCTCATGAGTTTGTCTGCGCTAAAAAAGGACGCGCGCGACGGGATGGCAACCACTCAATCATCCGATCTCATCGACAGCCGCCACTCTCGTCTTGTGAGCCGCGACCATGTTGCTATTGAAGCCGTCACCATGACCTGCCGTGAAAAACTCACCCGCCGTATCGCCGCCACTGGTTCCAATCTCTGCGTCGGACTCGACGTGCGCGCTGAGGATGCAAGCGAGACGACCAAGCGCTGGATCATCCGCGTGATCGAGGAGACCGCGCCCTTTGCCGCCGCATTCAAACCCAACTCGGCTTACTTCGAGGCGCTGGGCTGGGAGGGCGTGAAGTTGCTCGGCGAGATCATGCGCGAGATTCCGCGCGACATCCCCATCGTGTTCGATGTGAAGCGCGGCGACATCGGCGAGACGCAGTCCTATTACGCCAAAGCTTGCTTCGATCACTTCGGCGTGGACGCGGTGACGCTGAATCCTTACATGGGCAGCGATACGCTGGAGCCGTTTTTGAAATACAAAGACAAAGGCCTCTACCTCCTCGGAGTGACATCGAATCCCGGCGCGAAGGACATCGAGACGCAGCGCGTGGGCGACAGGCACGTTTTTGAAATCGTGGCCGACATGACAAAGGCAAGCGATCAAGCAGGGCTCGTGGTTGGTCTAACAAACGCCGCTGAGGTGCTGCCACGCATCCCCGATGTGCCGCTGCTCATTCCCGGACTCGGCGCGCAAGGCGGTGATCTCGCCGCGCTCAAAGGCAGCGGCAGGAAAGCGCCTCTGCTCGTGAATGTTTCGCGCGGCATTCTTTATCAGGAAGACGGCAAATCCTTTGCGCAGCGGGCGCAAGACTGGATGGAGAAGATCAAGGCCGCGCTCTAGTCCGACACCTTCATGCCCGAAGAACCAAAAGCACCCAAGCGCCATCCGATGGTCAGTTGGTTCGATCCGAGCCAGCTGGTCGCCACAGCGGTTAATGTTTTCTTTTCGACGATCTTCGGCAGGCACTCCGACAAACGGCTCATCGAGGCGATGACGCACCAAGATGACGAGCCGCGCGCTTTTGAATATCCGAAGAACGGCAGAGCGGACCCCGACGAGTTCTGGCTCGATTACGCCGCCGATACCGGAGACGGATGGAACTCCACCTTCACGGTAGCGCGCACCATCGCGCAGGAATCTCTCACGCTCACCGATCCTGATGGCGCCACACACGCGACGCGGCGCGGAAGCGTGCTCGTCTTCGGCGGAGATCAGGTTTATCCCAGCGCGACGCGGCGTGATTACGAGGAGCGCCTCATCGCGCCGTATCGTGCCGCTTTGAAAAAAAGCGCGCCACAGCCCGATGTGTTCGCCGTGCCGGGTAATCATGACTGGTATGACAGCCTCGTCGCCTTCAGCCGCGTGTTCATGGCGGGGCGCGATTTCGGCGCGTGGCAGACGCGGCAGCGGCGCAGTTACTTCGCGCTGCGCCTGCCGCACGGCTGGTGGCTCTTTGGCATCGACGTGCAGCTCGGCTCCGACATTGATGGACCGCAGCAGGATTACTTCCGCCACATCGCGCGCGACATGGCTCCGGAAGACCGCGTCATCATCTGCACCGCCGAGCCTGAGTGGGTGTATGAGGAAATGTACAGCCGTTATGACGAGCACATTTACAGCGAGCGCACACTGCACGATTTTGAAGATCGCGTGCTGCGGCGCCGCGCGGATGTCATCATCGCCGGCGACCTGCATCACTACCGCCGGCACGAACGCTCGACGGACAGCCCGAGAAAACGGCACAAGATCACCGCAGGCGGCGGCGGCGCGTTTCTCCATCCGACACATGCGCCCAAGGTTGACACTCTCGGCCGTAGCCGCGCCACCTACCGGCTGAAAAGCGTCTATCCCGATCAGAAAACCTCGCGCCGTCTCTGCTGGCGTAATCTGCTTTTCCCGCTGTGGAATCCCAGATTTCTCTGGCTCTCCGGCATCCTCTACCTGCTGACCGCATGGGCGATGAAGATGGACCTCTCACAAAGCGATCCGTGGACATCAGGCGCGTGGAGTGAGGCGGCGGTGCATACTTGCGCGCGCTTGCTCGAGTCACCTCCCGCCGCGTTTTGGCTGCTCGGGTTGCTCGGTGGGTTCGTGCTTTTCACGGACACACACTCGCCCAAGTATCGCATCCTTGCCGGCGTCGCTCACGGCCTCGCGCATCTCACGGCCATCTTCTTCATCTCATGGACCTCCATCTTCGCCGCGCAATCCGCCGGTGTGCCTGTCGAGATGTCGCTGCGCGGACTGCTCGGCTGGTATCTGCTTCCCGCGCTGTGGATTTTCATCGTCGGCGCGCTGGCGGGCGCGTTCATCTTCGGCGCGTACCTGCTCATCTCTCTCAATGTCTTCGGCAGGCACGGTGACGAGGCATTTGCCTCACTCGGCATCGAGGACTGGAAAAACTTTCTCCGCATCCGCATCACCCGCGACGGCCTGACCATCTTCCCCGTCGGCATCGACCGCGTACCGCGAAAATGGCGCGATGAAGCTGGAGAGATCGTGCCCGACGATCCACGCGCCACCACGCCACGACTCATCGAGCCGCCCATCCGCATGTTAAGCGCAGCATCAAATGGCTAAATGGAAGCTGTTGGAGATTTTGATCTCGATCACGGCATCCGATCACGCCAGTAATCCGGAGCGCGGCTGGCGTGGGCAATGGCGAGGATGTGGATGCTGTCTCCAGCTTCGTCGTGCCAGTAAATGACATGATAAGGGAAGCGGTCCACCCGCACCCGGCGCGCGTCATGGTGGTGTTTGCGGTGGAGCGTGGGCGCTGCTCGCGCGCTGGCAACCGCTGCTTCAATCTTGCTCTGAAAACGCTCGGCCAGTTCTTTTCCTCCGCGCTTGCCCAGGTAGATGGTGGAGCACCTCAACTCGCAGAGGGCCTCATCATCCCAGGTGATCGCGGTCATAGGCGTGGCTCAAAGCTTGTGACGAGATCGTGCATCTCGGCCATGACCTCGTCGTGCGGAACTCGGCGGCTTCTGCCGCTGCGCACGGCCTCGATGCGTCGCTCGATCTCCTCCTGCCATGCCGGGCTGAGATCAGAATCGTCATCGTCATCCACACTCTCGATGAGCCGCGAGGCGATGCGTGAGCGTTCCTGGACGGGCAGGCGCAAAAGGTCTTCCAAAAGCATGTCGGCGGTGGCAGTCATGGCGTGATTCTTATACGCAGGCTCGCGTTGATCAAGTGGCGTGTCGATCGCGCTGGCCCGGCAAGATGGCAGCGCTCGTGCAAGAGGAGGTGCCGCTGGGTGCCGCGCCATTTCCATTCGTGATTCATCAAATCCGGGCACGGAATCCATCTGATTTTGCCTGTGGCGGCTCCAGCCAGAACAGCTATCCTCGCCGCCGCATGATCCGCAAAATCGTCCGTTATCCCGATGCCGTCCTCCGCGCGAAATGCCGCGCCATCACCACCGTCACCGCCGCGCATCGCGAGCTGGCGGCCGACATGCTCGAGACCATGCGCGAGGCGCACGGTGTCGGCCTCGCAGCGCCTCAGGTCGCGGTCGATGAGCAACTCGCGGTCATCGATGTCTCGCATAATCCCGAATGCGTCACCTACCTGCGCATCAACGGCACCGACGCCGATCTCGTGAAGTCCATGCCCATCATCTTCCTGAATCCGCGCATCGAGCCTGGCAAAAACAAAGAGTCATCCGAGGAAGGCTGCCTGAGTTTCCCTGACCTGCGCGGCCAGATCAAACGCCCCGAAAGCATCCGCGCGACTTACAACACGCTCGAAGGCGAAACCGTCGTGCTAGAAACCGACGGCCTCCTCGCCCGCGCCTTCCAGCACGAGACGGACCACCTCAACGGCATCCTCTTCATCGACCGCATGTCCGCAGCCGCCAAGGTCGGCCTCAAGCGCAAGCTCGCACGCTTGCAAGAAGAGTGGGCCGAGGATTCTCCATGACCGATCACCGCTCCGCTCATGCGATTCCTGCTGACTCTTTGCATCCTTCTCACCGCGAACGTCCGAGCCGCTGACACAGACGTGCGCGCCCTCGTCTCCCAATGGATCACCGCAGGCGCGAAAGCCCGCTCGCTCGAAATCGATTTCATCCAGGAGCGCAAGCTCAAGGCCCTGCGCAAGCCGCTGACCAAACCCGGAAAAATCTGGTTCCAGCGCCCTGACTCCTTCCGCTGGCAGATCGCAGAGCCGCCCGCAATCGTCGCAGTCCGCAAGAGCGGCGGTGATCTGATGGTTGCGGACACGCAGAAGAAAAAACTCACCATCCACACGCAGGCCGAGCTCGAAGCCGATCTCGCAAAAGGCGGCGGCCACGGTTTCTCCATGATGACCGCCTCCATGCCAGACACGATGGTGGCGTTTGAAAAAGTCTTCGAGATCGACGCCATCAATGAAACAGCCGAGAAAGGCGTGTGGGAGCTGCACCTTGACCTGCGCGACCGCAAAGCGCGCATCGCCGTCTATAAGATCATCTTCCTCATCGTCCCCGCGGATGGCAGCCTGCGCCAGTTTGAGATTCAAATGCGTGACGGCTCTGTCACTACCACGCGCATCACGCGCGCTGTGAAAAACCAGCCGATCCCGGCCGGCACATTCAGCATCGACACCACGGGCTACACCATCGTCAAACCGTAAGCCATGCCATTCACCGCCGCGCTAGCCTCACTCCCTCATGGCCCCGAGTTCCGCTTTGTCGATACGCTCACCGCGCTCGATCCCGGACGCTCCGCCGTCGCGCGCTACACGCTCAAAGGGAGCGAGCCATTTCTCGCCGGACATTTTCCCAGCTCGCCAATCATGCCAGCGGTGATCCTCGTCGAAGCCATCGCACAATTGGCTGGCATTGCAGCGCAGACTGATCCCGCCAATGGCGCGCTGCCAAATCTCCGGCTCTCCGCGATCCGCAACGCGAAAATCTTCGCCGCGGTTCAGCCTGGCACAGAGATGGAGATCAGCGCCGAGATTACCGGCAGACTTGGCAACTTGATCCAGGCATCCGGTCGTGTGACAGCCGAACGCAAAACCATCGCCGAGGCGCAGGTGGTGCTGAGCGGTGGAGGGTGAAATAAAATACAAAGTGCTCAGTGCTCAGTCACTGAGAACTGAACATTGAGCACTTCTCCCCACCTCCGCCACCTCTCGCCCGCAAGTAATCGGCAACGAGTAATGTCCGTCGCGCTCCCTCCAATGCGTGATCGCGTTCGGCAGCAGCGCGGCCAGCTTCACAGCATAAGAAAATGGGATGTTCAAATCCTCCCGACCATGCCAGACGTGGACCGGAAAAGTGATCTCGCGGATGTCGAAGCCGAAGTCACCCAGGTAGATGTCCGCGTCAGCCTGCACATGCGCCACGCTCTGCGCGATGCTCTGGCGGAATGCCTCCGTGATCACATGCAGGTTGCGCTCATCCTTCATCACACGCCTGTCCTCCGCTTTCAGCATACCGAGCAGCCACCGCATTGGCGCTTGCGCGGGTTTCCGCCGCGAGATGAGCGCGAAGAGTTTGAAAACTGGAGTCAAAAGAAAACTCAAGTGCCGCCGCACCATCAGCACCGCGCGATACGGCCAAAACAGATCGCGTGTGCCGAAGAGCTTCAGCGGTGGCGCGCCGCACACTGTGCTCGCGCTGAGCAGCCGCTCCGGGATAGCATGAGCCGCCGCCAGCACATACGGCCCACCACCTGATACCCCAAAGACATGAAACTTCTCGAAGCCCAACTGCGCCGCCATTTCCAGCAGCACTGGCGGCCAGTCGAGCAACCTGCGCCCCGGATGAAAATCTGAGCCGCCGATGCCAGGCCGGTCCGGCGCAATGATGCGGATGCCGAGCTGACTCGCCGCCTCATCCATGAGCGATCCTTGGATTCCCGCGCTAGGCCAGCCATGAAAGTAGAAGGCTGGCACACCGCGAGGATCGCCGTATTCAGCGAAGGCTATTTTGCGACCTGTGCGGAGAGTGATGAAATTCATGCGTGCTCGTTTGTGTTTACGGGCGCGAAGGAAGACAGGACTCGTGTCGCGTCGAATCCAGACTCTCGATGGTGCGATTGGCGGCGCCGATGCTGCTTGTTGCGGAAGCCCCCAGACTTCCGACAAACAATACGCTACTCAAGGCGCAGGCCCTTCTCGCCAAGCAACGCGATCTCCTTCGGCGCGCGTTTTCTGCGCAGTCCGAATTGCTTCACCGCCTTCTCCCGCAGGTGGTCCATTGCCTCATCGACATCGTCGGTGAATTTGATCAAATCGAGATCACCCGCGCTGATGGTGCCCGTGGCAATCATGTCGTGCATGAACTCCAGCAGGTCGCCCCAGTATTCACGGCCCATCACCACCACGGGGAAGTTCCGGTGCTTGCCCGTCTGGATGAGTGTGAGCGCCTCAAACATCTCGTCCATCGTGCCAAAACCGCCTGGCATGATGATGAAGCCGTAGCTGTATTTTGAGAGCAGCGTCTTGCGCACAAAGAAATGATTCATCGTCACGCAGAGGTCGAGGTATGGATTCGGATTCTGCTCAAAGGGCAGCTTGATGTTGCACCCCACGCTGCGCCCGCCCGCGTCCTTCGCACCGCGATTCGCCGCCTCCATGATGCCGGGGCCGCCGCCTGTCATCACCGTGAAGCCCAGCCGCGTCACAGTCGCGCCCGCCTCGCGCGCCAGCTTGTAATAAGGATGATCCTCCTGGAACCGCGCCGAACCAAAAACTGTGATGCACGGCCCCACGAAATGCAGCGTGCGGAACCCGCGCAGGAAGTCACGCATGACACTGAACAACAGCCGCAGGTCGCGGATGCGCCCGTTTGGCCCTGAGAGCAGCGCGCGATCTTCCAGCTCCCCGCAGTACTCCTCGTCCACACGTATCTCATGTGGCGCGGCTTCGGACGCTGGAACACGGTCAGTGGCAAAATCAGTTGGCTGCTGCATCCGCCACGGTGCGCTGGAGCAAAGCTCTTGCAATCAGTTCCCCGCTCAGCTAAAGAGCGCCCCTCGCAGCACCCGCCGGTGTGGTGAAATTGGTAGACGCGCTAGACTCAAAATCTTGTTCCGAAAGGAGTGTCGGTTCGAGTCCGACCACCGGCACTGTATTGATTATCAATGAGTTATCAGCCTACACGGAGATGATTTCCATTTTGGTCTATTTGGGTGATGGCACTTTGATGGCACTTTATCGGTTCTGATAAGCCAACGATCGGACGTATCACCCTTGCCGCAGCAATCGCTATTATCGCTTCAACTGGGCGGGCGAATTCAGCACTGCCTTGGTCAGTGCCCGGCTCGGTTTGGACATCAATGTTCCGTAATCCCATTAGCGACTTCCCGCCACCACGTCTCCTGTCCTCCCATCCGTGGAACCTCAGGCTTGCTCGGATTCTTGCGGCGTTCAGGCCCGGCAGCAGGGCCTCAGGAGAGGGGCCGATGGTCCACTGCCGCTCACGCCAGCTTGCGCCCACGCCTTGCTCCTGGGTCTGGAGCTTTCTTCACCAGAGGCTCCAAAATGATGTCGATCACCTTGGGCGCTCTTTTCTTCGAGAGCGCAGTGACCTTGCGAG
>JANPIW010000116.1:0-1687 GCA_031425215.1 Verrucomicrobiaceae bacterium | reverse complement strand
CGGCGAACTCGAACTGGCCGGATAATTTCCCGACCGCGCGCGATGACTCATCCATCGAGACGAGATATGAGTCCATGCCCTGGCTGACATCGAGCCAGTGCTTCTGGCTCTCGTGAGCGGCGAGGGAGCGGCGCTTCGTCTCATGCACGGAGGTGGTGTTCACAAACGCATCCGCCTTCACCGGAACGCGCAGGGGCGTGCAGAGTCCATGCGGCATGGCGTGATAGACCGTCACGTCATGCACATAGGCCTCGCGCGGCGGATCAGTTTGGAAATTGGGGATGCAGTGGTTGAACGCGGCGGTGACGGCGAGCCGACACGCCTCCATGTGATCCTCCATATAATCGCTCGGCGCATGAGTAAGCACGATGCTCGCCTTTGCCTCCCGGACGACGGCCGACACTTTGCGAAGCAATGGCGTGGTGTAAGCCAGCTCCATGTCATTCGAGATCGGCGCGTGAAACGTCGCGCCGAGAATGCGCGCCGCCTCCTTCGCCTCATTCAAGCGTTTCCGCGCCGTCGTCTCCGCGTCCATCTCGACGCTGCCGCAGTTCCCGTTGCACAGATTCATGTAATGGATGTCCCATCCTCGCTCCTTGAGCAGGAGCAAAGTTCCGGCGGCGACGAACTCGATGTCGTCAGGATGAGCAAAAATGGCGAGGGCGGACGGCATGGCTCCTGATCACAGCATCATGCTGCGGCCAGTTCAAGCCCAAGCATGCGGCGAGCTTCTCATTCTGCGCATCACAAGCGCACCGAGCGCGAGTAGCAGCAGCGCCGCACGGCCCGGCTCAGGGGCGCCGACCATGATCGCGCTGCCGCTGTCCTCCCACGCCCAATCGTGGAGCAGCGCTCCCGCTGTGTTCGCCGTCAGCGTCACACGCATCCAGCCGTAAAAGGGGCCGCTGCTGTCGTTCTTGGTGAACTTGAAGCCGAGGTAGCCTTCCACCCCGTCCTGAAACTGCGTCGGCGCGAGGCCGAGATGATCGCTCGATCCCGTCTCCAACGCACCCGCGTATAGCAGGCTGCCATCGATCAAGTCGTTGAGCGCGTACTTGAGCACCGTGTCCGACACGCCCGTGCCATCGCGCGCAGGCTGGAAGGCGGTGCTGCCGCCAATGCCGACACCGCCGAAGAAGAAGTTCACGTCCCAACCCAGGATCGCGGAAGTGCTAGTGTTTCCGTTGTCAATGTCCACATAGACGCCGTCGAAGGTGGTGGGGATGATGATGTTTTGCAGGCAGCTGTAGATCACTGCCGCTGCGGCAGAAAGACGAATGGTAAATGACAGAATGACGAAGATGAGGAGATGCTTCATGGCTTCAAAGTTCAAAGTTCAAAGTTCAAAGTTCAAAGTTCAATGTTCATCAGGGCGTCACGGTGAGGCTCACCTGGAAGAAGCGGGCGTTCTTGCCATTAATGAAGAAAGGATAGGGCACCGTGCATGCCTCGATCGTTCCGTCGTCGGCTATCACCGTGGGCGTGGCCGCGCTGTTCTGCCAGATGCTGAGGTCCGCGCTGAACTGCACTGTGTAGGTGATCCCGGAGGCAATGTAATCCTTTCGTCGGCCAAAGACGGCTCGGAAATCCACGCTGTTCGGGATGTTCTGCACACTCACGGTGGGACTGCCGCGCTGGGTGATGACACCGCCGGTCACCACAATGTCACCGGCGCTATTCACGGTCG